>NZ_JBMGJV010000026.1:0-60423 GCF_051025295.1 Candidatus Dedyshia acidiphila
TTTTTTTGTTGCCCGATCACTACGTGCTGCGCATGCTGTACAGCCAGGGTGTGCCGATGGAGACGCTGCGCGCCGGCGCGGACTCGGCAAAGGCACGCGAAGTCTGGCGGCTCTTCGCCGCCCACTACTCTCTGTTCCGCGGCACTCCCACCCGCCTGTGGCTGGACTACGCGTTCGAAACGCTCTTCGGTCTCAGTGAGCGCCTGAGCCCAGCGACGGCCGATCTCTACTGGGACAGGCTCTCCGAGCGGCTCGCCGCACCCGACTTCCGGCCACGCGCACTCTATGAGCGCTTTGGCTTGGAGGTCATCGCCACCACGGACAGTGCGCTCGACGATCTGGCCGCGCATACCGCGATCCGCAACTCCGGCTGGTCCGGACGCGTGCTGCCCACCTTCCGCCCGGATGCAGTGGTCGATCCGGACTTCGCCGGGTTTCGCGCAAACGTAACCAAGCTGGGTGAGATCACGCGCGATGACACATCCACCTGGAAGGGCTACCTTGCCGCACTCGCGGCGCGCCGGCGCTTCTTCCGTGACCATGGTGCGACCGCCACCGACCACGGTCACCCGACGCCGGCCACGGCTGATCTCCCGGCGTCAGAAGCAGAAGCGCTCTTCACGCGCATTCTGCGGAGCACGCAGCACTCCGCAGCCGATGCAGAGCTGTTCCGCGCGCAGATGCTGACCGAGATGGCGCGCATGAGTATCGAAGACGGGCTCGTGATGCAGTTGCACGTGGGCAGCTACCGCAACCACAATCCCCTGCTGTTCGCGGATTATGGGCGCGACCAGGGCGCGGACATCCCGATGCCGACCAGCTACGTGCATGCGCTGCATCCGCTGCTGGCGCGCTTCGGCAACGAGCGCGACTTCCACCTGATTCTCTTCACGCTGGACGAGTCCAACTACAGCCGCGAGCTTGCACCGCTGGCTGGCCATTACCCGTGCCTGCTGCTCGGGCCGCCTTGGTGGTTTCACGACAGTCCCGAGGGCATGCTGCGCTTCCGTCAGCAGACCACTGAAACGGCCGGCTTCTACAACACCGCGGGATTCAACGACGACACGCGCGCATTCCTCTCGATTCCCGGCCGACATGATGTTGGGCGCCGCATGGATGCTTCCTACCTGTCCATGCTGGTGGCGGATCACCGGCTGGACGAGGACGAGGCACTCGATGTCGCCCAGCAACTCACCGGCCCGCTGGTTCGCCGCGCATACAAGCTTCCGTAGCCAGAATCGTCACATCGATTGTCTAAAGGGGAACTCATGGCAGAAACCACGTCCGCACCTGCTGCACTGTCCGGCCCTGCACTGTTTGACCTCGGCGGCCGCCTGGCCGTAGTGCTCGGCGGCACCACCGGCATCGGCCGGGCAATCAGCATCGGACTCGCAGCCGCGGGCGCGGATGTTGTCGCGACGGGCCGACGCCCGGAGCCGCTCGAAGAGACGGCGAGCGCGATCGAGCAGCACGGGCGGCGAACACTGCGTTTTCCTGCAGACGTCAGCGATCGCGCGAGCCTCGAAGCACTACGAGATCGCGTAGCAGAGCTCGGCCCCGTCGATATCCTCGTCAATTGCGCCGGTCGCATTCGTCGCGTCCCCACCCTTGAGATCGACGAACAGGAGTGGAACGGCGTACTCGATACCAATCTCACCGGAACGCTCCGGGGCTGCCAGGTCTTTGCGCCGCAAATGCTGGAGCGCGGACGCGGGCGCATCATCAACATCGCCTCGCTCAATAGCTTCGTCTCGTTCCACGAGGTCGCCTCGTATGCCGCCAGCAAGGCCGGGGTTGCGGCACTCACGCGCTCGCTCGCCGTGGAATGGTCACGCCGCGGCGTGCTGGTGAACGCGATCGCACCCGGCATCTTCCGCACCACTCTGAACCAGGAGCTGCTCGACGCAACACCGCGCGGCAACGAACTTTTGATGCGCACACCGCAGGGCCGCTTCGGCCGCACAGAGGAGTTAGTCGGTGCCGCGATCTTCCTTGCCTCGGAGGCGGCCAGCTACGTCACGGGCATCGTGCTGCCCGTTGATGGCGGCTTCCTTGCGTCCGGGGTGAATCAGTAAACTGGAGGAGGGCCGGACCATGATTCCTCTCATCCTCGTTCTCGTCCTCCTGGCATGCGTTACAGCGGCTCTCCTCTGGCGTCGCTCGCGCACGCTCGACCGGATAAAAAGCATTCGTGGCTATGCGGACGAACAGGGCTTCACCTTTCTCGATCACCAGCTTCCGGGCGAGCTCGATCTGAGTCACAGCTCCGTGCGCGAGATGAAGTCGGCCGCCAACGTTTTCTCCGGCACACGTTCGGACAAGCGATTCGTCTTCTTTGATTGCCAGGTTCCGTCCGGCCGCACGAACCGCACGCAGTCTGTTCTCGCGCTCCACCAGTACCCCGGCGAGTACCCTGCCGCCCGTTGGGACCGCGAGCTGCGCGAAGAGCGGTCAGGCGAGTGGAAGCTGATCTACCACGAGGGGCACGCCTGGTCCGTCAGCGAGATCGACGCACACCTGTCCACTCTTTAGCCGGATCGCGCACTTCCCCGTCGCAAGAGCAGTCGCCGCCACAAGGGCGCACCCCATGTGGTGACCGCGAGCAACGCACCGAAGAGCACCACTGCGTCAATGCTCTCGCGGCCCTGCCGCGACCAGTACGCCGCTGCATCCAGATTCAGCCAGAGTGCAAACTCGTCCAGTGTCAGTGCAGCCCCCACGCCGTATCCGATCGCCACGAGACGGCTGAGCAGGATGTCGCCCGGCCGGGTGCCCTGACCCACCTCCGCCAGCGTGGCGTGTCCGGTGATCAGCAGCAGCAGGATGCCCCAGACAAGGTGGTGAATGTGCCGGCCACCGATCTCTACATATCCAAACGGACCGATGTGGTGCGTGATGGAATACACCAGCAGCCGCACTGCCAGGAATGTGATGAAGAAGCTGAGTGATGCGAGGAAGAGCCGGCGGTGCGGGCGATCCGGAATCTGCTGGTGCACGATGCGACCCAGCCGCGTCAGGCGCAGCAGCAGCACCAGGACGATTGCAAGCGCGACGATGAAGAGGAGCAGGATGAGCGCACCCGAAATGTGCATGAACAGCATGATGCGTGCGCTGGCACGGTGTGGCAATGCCACATTCCGATTGCTGCTTGGAACTGCGCACCGCAACGGCACGCGCATACGGCTATGCAGACGACCAGCGGGGTCTAAGTCTGCTCGAGCATGCGACGAATGCCGCGGATCGCCTGGCGAGTGCGCTCTTCGTTCTCGATCAGTGAGAAGCGCACGTGCCCATCCCCATAATGGCCAAAGCCGATGCCAGGGCTGACCGCGGTCTTCGCCTCGCGCAGCAGCTTCTTCGAAAACTCGAGCGAGCCGAGCGGGCGGTACAGCTCAGGGATGCGCGCCCAGACGAACATCGTGGCGCGTGGCAGCTCGACCGGCCAGCCAATCTTGTTGAGGCCGCCCACCAGCACATCGCGGCGCTTGCGATAGGTGTCCGCAATCTGCGCAACGCACTCCTGCGGTCCTTCGAGTGCCTGAATTGACGCGACCTGGATGGGGGTGAACGTGCCGTAATCGAAGTAGCTCTTGATTCGCGTCAGTGCACCGACCAGTTCGCGGTTGCCGACCATAAAGCCCACACGCCAGCCCGGCATGTTGTAACTCTTCGAGAGCGTGAAGAATTCGACCGCAATGTCCTTCGCGCCCGGCACCTCGAAGACGGAGGGTGACCGGTAGCCATCGAAGGCGAGATCGGCGTACGCGAAGTCATGCAGCAGGTAGATCTGCTCGGCACGACAGAACTCGACAACACGTTCGAAGAAAGCACGATCCACGGTCTGTGCCGTCGGATTCGAGGGAAAGTTGAGCAGCAGCATCTTCGGCCTGGGCCGCATCGCCGGCAGCTCATGCTTCAGCCGATCAAGAAAGCTCTGCGGATCGGACAGCTCGAGCGAGATCACCTGCGCGCCCGCAATGGTGGGTCCGTAGATGTGGATGGGGTAGCTCGGGTTGGGAACGAGAATCGCGTCCTGTTCATCGAGCGTTGCGAGGCACAGGTGCGCGATACCTTCCTTTGACCCGATGGTGACAATCGCCTCAGTGTTGGGATCGAACTCCACTCCATAGCGTCGCTGGTACCAGTCGCAGATCGCTTTGCGCAGCCGTGGAATTCCCTTCGACAGCGAGTAGCGATGCGTCGAGTCGCGCGCGGCTGCCTCGATGAGTTTGGCAACGATGTGCGGCGGCGTCGCGCCATCCGGATTGCCCATGCCGAAGTCGATGATGTCTTCACCGCGGCGACGCGCCTCCGCCTTCATCTCCCCGGTCGTGTTGAAGACGTACGGCGGCAGCGAGGCAAGGCGGCGAAAGGCTTCCAAGTGCGGGTCTCCTGCGCTCTATTGTGCCTCACGACTCCGTCACAGCGTTGTCCCCGAATCTGCACGTGCACTGGAGTGCGCGCATTCCGACATGCGCCAGTTCTGACCACTTCCGCAGAGGGGAGCGCAGGCCGGGCTTGATACACTCAGCCTGACTCTCCAACGTCTCGTTATGTCAAGCACCCCCAGGCAGGCCCCTCCTCTTCTCAGTCCGGAACCCGCGGTTCGCGGGCGCGATCAGAGATCGCTCTGGGTGCTACTGATTCTCGTCTCTGCCGTGGCGCTGACGCTCGAGGTTCGGCACTTCTGGCCGTTCATCACGGACGACGCATATATCTCGTTGCGCTACAGCCAGCGGCTGCTGCAAGGCCACGGCCTCACGTGGAACGATCTCCCGCCGCGCGTCGAGGGCTACACCAATCTGCTGTGGGTTCTGCTCTGTGCTGTGCTTGGCGCGATCGGCATGAACCTGGAGACTGCAGCCCATCTGCTTGGGATCGTCTCCACCATCGCCGTATTGAGCGCAGTGGCCGCACAGGTCTACCGCGACTTTCCTGCGAAGCTCCGCTTTGTCTCAGCCCTGGTGCCGTGCCTCGCCCTCTGCTGCAGCGCACCAATCGCTGTGTGGGCGATCGGAGGACTCGAGCAGCCACTGCTCTCTGCATTTGTCGCGTGGGCCGCCTTCTTCGCCCTGCGTTGGATCTCTGCCTCTAGGGGAAACCCCAGAGATGCCGACATCGCCGGTCTGCTCCTCGGCTTCGCGGTGCTCACGCGCGCGGATGGGGCCCTGTTCACTGCCCTGTTTTTCGCCGGCGCTGTACTGGCGGACGGCATCCGGGTACGCTCGCTACTCACGCGCGTGCGCATCACTCTCATTCCCGCTGTGGTATTCCTCGGGCAGGAGCTCTTCCGGCACGCGTATTACGGTGAGTGGGTTCCCAACACTGCATATGTCAAGGTGGCGTTCACCCTGCATCGGCTGAGTACTGGCCTCAAGTACGACATGCGGTGCACCGGTGCAAACGCTGTCTTCTTTGTGCTCGCCTTGATTGGTGCGGTCGCGCTCTGGATCGGCGGCAAGCGGCGGCAGGTGATTTTCCTGGCCACAGCTTCCATCGGATGGCTGCTGTACATTTTGGTGATCGGTGGCGATATCTTCCCCGCCGCGCGCCACTTCGTTCCATCCATGGCGCTGATGGGGTTCTTGATTGCTGGCTGCGGACTACTCACCCTCAGCGCACCCTTCCGCTTCTCCCGCATTCGCGTGGCATTGTTTCTCGGGCTCGCACTCCTGACCCTGACATCCAACCTGTTCTCCCCGGTCGAAACATGGGAGCGGGAAGGCAAGTCGATCGGTCTGTTCCTGCGCACTGCCTTCGGCGCGCAGCACCCGTTGCTGGTCTCAGACGCTGCCGGCGTGGTGCCCTTCTACTCGCAATTGGAGTCGATCGATCCGCTCGGTTTGAACGATTACCACATTGCACGTCACTTCGCGGTCTATCGCGGCCATGGCTTCGTCGGGCATGAGCTCGGCGACGGCGCCTATGTTCTCGACCACAAGCCAGATCTGCTGCTGCTTTCAGACTTTCATAGCACCATCGCACTCGCGGCCGATCGCGAGCTCGAGCAGGACCCGCGCTTCGCCATGTATCAGCTCATCCACTTCGACGCGAGCACCCCCTACCCGTATCGCGCAGGCATCTTCATTCGCCGAGTCGATGGCAAGCTGGGCATCGAACAGACCGGAGACAAGGTCACGATCCCGGCATACCTCGCAAAGCTGAACGATGCGAATGCAGTGCGCCTGATCGACAGCCATGCGGAGCTGGTCATAGCACCCCAGGGAACGGCGTCGTTCACCGGGATTCCGGCCAGCCAGGGCTGCTGGATTCCGAGCCTGGCCGGCGCGGGCACGCCACACCTCTCCATCGGGTCAGATGGGAATGCCAGCACCGGCAACTCTTGCCTGCAGCCTGGAAGGGACGGAACCGTCTCGCTGACAGTTCACAACCAGGGCGACGCGCCGGCAACGCTTGCACAGGTCCTGCTAGACCGGAAGAGATCGTAACTCTTCCTGCAAAGTATTCGGATGAATCTGAGAGTCCACTGATCGTGGTCCGATCAACACCACTCGCGCAGGCTCGACCGTGTTTGTGCCCTGCTCGATCGCGCACGCACAATCGAATCACGCCTATTCGCTTGATACACTCACCCTGGACTACACACCCTCCCCATGTCGAGTACGCCTAGCCGGGTCCGCCCACTTCTGAGCCCGGAACCGGACACCCGATCCCGCGATCTGACCTTGCCAGCACTGCTGACAGTAGCGGCTTTGTGTGCCATTGCGCTTGCATTCCAGATTCATCACTTCCGCTACTCAATCACGGACGACGCATTCATCTCTCTTCGTTACAGCCAGCGTCTGCTACAGGGGCGCGGGCTGACCTGGAACGACATGCAGCCGCGTGTTGAGGGATATACCAATCTGCTGTGGGTTCTGCTCTGTGCCGGACTTGGTGCGTTGGGCGTGGGTCTCGAAACATCGGCGCGGGTGCTCGGCATTACGTCCACGGTCGCTGCCATCGCGGCCGTGGTGGCGCACGTGTTTCGCGAGTACCCCAGGAAATTGCGGTTCCTCGCAGCACTGATCGCTTCGCTCGCGATGGTGCTCAGTGCGCCGATCGGGATGTGGACGGTCGGGGGCCTCGAGCAGCCACTGCTGGCTGCCTGCGTCGCGTGGGCCGCTTACTTCGGCGTGCGCTGGGTGGCAACGTCGCGCCCCACCTCGCGAGACGCTCGTCTTACAGGACTGATGCTCGGGCTCGCGCTACTCTCCCGCGCGGATGCCGTGCTCTTCACCGTCCTGTTCTATGCCGGCGCAGTGCTGGCAGACGGCCTGCGTCCGCGCAGCCTGATCGCGCGAGCGCGCCTGCTGCCTCTTCCATTACTGTTGTTCGCCGCGCAGGAGCTCTTTCGCAAGGAATACTACGGGGCTTGGGTTCCTAACACTGCGTACGTGAAGGTGGCGTTCACGCTGCATCGGCTCTACACCGGGCTTCGTTACGACGTATACGGAGCGGGAGCCGACTGCGTCTTTCTGCTGCTCGTGGCGATCGGTACTGTCGCCCTCTGGATTGGCGGCAAACGGCGGCTGGTCATCCTCCTCGGCACCGCCTCGCTGGGTTGGCTCGTCTACATCTTCGTCGTGGGTGGCGACATCTTCCCTGCGTATCGACACTTCGTCCCAGCCATGGCGCTGATGTCCTTTCTGATCGCGGGATGCGGTCTGTTCACGCTCGGCGCACCTCATCGCTTTTCGCGACTGCGAGTCGCCGCGCTGCTCACTCTCACTACGCTGGTTCTCACGTCAGACCTGACGGTGGCTTCGGACCGGAACGTCGAGCAAGGCAAGTCAGTGGGCCTCTTCCTGCACGACGCGTTCGGCGCGAAACATCCCCTGTTTGCGTCCGATGCGGCAGGCGTTATGCCGTTCTACTCCGAGATGCCTGCGATCGATCCGCTGGGCTTGAACGACTATCACATTGCGCGCCATCCCGCGCCGCACCGTGGTCAGGGTTGGGTTGGTCATGAGTTGGGTGACGGCAAGTATGTTCTCGATCTGAAGCCGGACCTGATCATGCCCGCGAACTTCGATGGCAGAATGGATCTGTCGGCCGACCAGCAGCTAGTGGAAGATCCACGCTTCGCGCGGGACTATCAGGCCATCCGTGTCGATACAGATGCTGCACTGCCAACTCGCTCTATCCTTTACGTTCGTCGCGTGGACGGGCCGCTTGGGATCACAGCGTCCCCGCAACACGTCACCGTGCCAGCCTACCTGGCCACCGTCAAGGATGCGAACGCAGTCCGCCTGGTCGGCGGCAAAGCACAGCTCGTGATTCCGCCGCATGGCTCCGCATACTTCACAGCGATCCCGCTTGCAAAAGGGCAATGGAATATCGCGCTCGAAGGCAGTCAGGCATCGCATCTGCTAGTTCATTCCGAGCCCACCGGTTCGGCATGCACCGCGTGCCTTCATGCAGACGCGAATGGATCCGCAACGATCGTGATCGAGAACCCGGACAATGCACCGGGAGTGCTTTCCGATGTTCAACTAACCAGGGTGAAAGAGTAGCTGCCGCGGTCGCGCTCATTCGTCACGAATGGGCATTGCTGAGCGAGGGCAGTGCCGCACCATTCCGGACATAGATACGGTAGCCGTGCTTCTGCTCCGCTGGGAACTGACGCGTAACGACCACTCGGTAGTTCTCTGCTAAGTATCGTTCAAACATCGGCCACTCATCGAGCTTTGCAAAAGTGGGTGGGCGATTGAACCACTCGTTTGACAATACAAACACCGTGGGTGGATTCGCCTGAACCATTTTCCAGAACCGCTCGCGATAGGAATCCACCTCTTGGCTATTCTCGGGGGCGAACAACAACAGATCTCCCATAGAACCTGTGCTTTGCACGATGTGCAGGTGATAAAGCACATTGAGGCAGCCGTCGACCATGTCAAGACATTGAATGCTGCGATTGATCCGACTGGGACCGAGGCGGCTCAGATCTTGCTCGAGTGCCGGCGTGTACTCATGGGCAGGCACATCGTGCCGCATGCGGTAGATGTACCAGGGCGCCAGCGCGAGGCAACTGACGCTGAGTGCGGCGACGGCTATGCCGCGCCTCCAGCCAGGGTCTCGCAGTGCTTCGGTAAGAATGATTGCCATCCAGAGAAACAGAAATGCAGTCGCTGTGTAGCGGTGATACGCGAAACCTTTGCCTTGAACAAAGTAGGACAGAGCGCCAAACCCAGCACCAAGCAGGAGAGCCAAACGCTCCCAACTTATCTGGGCACGACTGCCTACCGCAACAGCGACGGCACAAGGTAGCAACACCAGGGCAGCGACAGGCAGGCTAACTCGAATCATCACCCGCAGAGGAGGACGACCGAGCGAAGCGTAAAAAGGAGTCAGCTGGCGGGTGATCGCGATCAGCGCCGCCGTTGCGTGCTGATTCGAGAGAAAGATCGCCACAGGTATTGCGGCGAGTGCCGCTCCGAGAAGGCTGTAGCCAATGAAAGCTGCCCATTGCCGGTTGTGTCGCCTCTTGTCCCACACAAACATAGCCAGCAGAACAAGCCCGAGAGGAGCGGCAGTGGGCTTGATTGAGGTGGCAAGCCCTAATGCCATGCCGAAGAAAAGCATCATCCAGGGGCGCTGCTGACGGCGGCTTTCAAAGAGGAAGGCATACGCCAGGATCATGAGTACGGCCATGATCTCGTCACGCTGCCCGGCACTCTGCGGGCCTTCCGAGACATGGACTAAACAGAACATCATTCCTGCGAAGACTCCCGCCACCCAGTCGTAAACGCGCGCGATCGTTGTCATAGCTAGACAGAGCATCGCGAGCAGTACAAATTCAAACATCCGCCACGCTAAATCGCCGGGACCAAATACCTTAACGGCCCAGCTATCCACGAGATATATGCCCGGCAAGTTGAAATCCAGAATGTCCCGGTACGGGGCGAAACCGTGCGCGATAAGGAAGTTGCCATAGTGAAAGACCTGCTGATCCCAGATCAGCGGCCAATGCCAGGTGATCAAGACAACTGCAAGGGCAGCGAATCCAAATGCTGCGACGATCACATAGCGAATTGCAGAGAGAGCAGGACGCAAGCCTGAATCGGGCATCTACTTGGATTCTACCGGCTCACACTCCCACGACCCTCTACTGGACCTGTGCCTCCAGCGTTGCTCGTCCAGCTGCGATGGAAGACATGCAGCACACTCCCGAGGCGGGCTGTTTGTTCTTGCAACCGGTCCATCGCGCGGCCCGAGTAGCGTTTCGTTGGCAGAGCCGCTGCAGTATGCGGGCGCTCACTGGACGCGACCGCTCCACCGGGAGCGGGACTGACAGCGGGCCGCGGAGGCTGTTGGGCGGCGTTATCGTGGTCCTCTTTGACCGGCGTCGAAGCCGCACGGACAGTCGAAGGAGGAATCGATGCAGCCATGTTCCCATCGCGCGGCACCTTCATCTGCACCACGTAGTGGACGATGACCGAAATCCGGCGATTCGACGGATCGAGTGGATCGTTCGGCACCCGTAGTTGCCGGTCTGCGAAACCGCGAACCTGCGAGATCTGCCCCAACCGCAGACCAGTGCGCTCCATCAGCCGACGCGCTGCGTTAGCGCGGTCGGAGGAGAGCTCCCAGTTTCCGTACTCGTCTGCGTACGCATAGGCGCGAGCATCGGTGTGGCCCTCGATCGAGACCAGGTTCGGCACATCGCCGAGCTGGTGCGCCAGCAGCTTCAGCAGGTCGCGCCCGTTCTGATTGAGCGTCGCGCTGCCGCTGTTAAAGAACGTACCGTCACGCGATTCAATGAGCTCGATTCGCAGCCCTTCAGGCGTAATGGTGATCTGGATCTGCTGCTTCAGTTTGACCAGCGCAGGCTGGTTGGCGATCTCCTGCTCCAGCTTCGCTTTCAGGTTGCGCAGGTCGTCGCGCGTCATCGGCATCGCCTCCGCAACCCCGGCACGGTCCGTGCCGGGAGTCGCTGCGACACCGCGTGGATCGTTGAAGTACCCGGCGATGGCCTTCCGCATGTGGTCGCTCGAGTTCATCAGCCAGAGCACGATGAACAATGCCATCATGGCCGTTACGAAATCGGCGTAGGCGACCTTCCACGCGCCGCCATGATGCGCGGCATGCGGGGCTCGCTTTCGAATGATGATGATGGGACGCACGTCTGCCATCAGGCAGCCTTTCCTTCGCTCGCCTCTGCTGCAGCCGCGGCCGAGGCAGAGCCGCCACGACACACCGCCTCTACTTCAGCGAAGCTGGGCCGCACATGCAGCGGGATAGCACGGCGTCCGATCTCAATAGCGATCTGCGGCGCACTGCCCTTGATCGTCGACAGCATCACAACCCGCAACACATGCGTATAGCAGCGCTCTTCGTCTGCAGACTTCGACATCTTCGAGCCAATGGGGCCGATCAGACCATAGCAAAGCAGGATGCCCAGGAAGGTGCCGACCAGCGCCGCCGCCACCTTGCGCCCGATCTCCTCCGGCGGTCCACCCAGGGCGCCCATCGTGATCACCACGCCCAGGACGGCAGCGACAATGCCCAAACCAGGCAGCGCGTCGGCCACCGTGGTCAATGCCGTAATAGGCAGGCTGGCGTCATGGTGCTGCACTTCCATGTCGAGCTCCATCATCTGGTCAATGTCAAAGGCCTCCACGCCCCCCCGTGATCATCATGCGCAGCGTGTCGCATACGAAGTCGCGCGTGTGATGGTCCTTAAGAAAGGAGGGGTACTCCGCAAAAAGCTTGCTGTCCTGCGGAGCCTCGATATCCTGCTCGATCGCAAGATTGCCCTCGCGCCGCGCCTTATTGAGCACGCCAAACATCATCTTCAAGGTCTGTAGATACTGCGGCTTTCCGTAGTGGCCGGAGCCAAACACGGCCCCGACTCCCGACCCGATGCCTTTCAAAATGTGCATGGGATTGGCGATCAGCAGCGTGCCGATTCCCGCTCCACCGATAATGAGCAGTTCCGCCGGCTGCACGAGCACCAGCAGGTTGCCCTTTTCCATCACGTATCCGCCGAGAACGGCGCCGAGGACGACAAGAATTCCAACAATGGCAAACAAGAGGAGACACTCCGCAGGCGAGAGTTGAAGGGACCGGCTCTCCATGGAGCCGTCTTCTCACTTATCGGCAGTTCGCAGCTAAAGGTTCAGTTGCGAGTGATTGCAGCTCCGGTAACTGTTCCTGGCACACTCTGTTGGCGTGCGAAGTATTCCCCTTCGAGCAACGACATCAACACCTGACTTTGGTACTCGCCGTCCAGCAGGATGGCATCGCGCAACACACCTTCTTCCTGAAATCCGAGCTGCGCATAGGTGTGGCGGGCACGCGTGTTGGTCACGAAGACATCGAGCCACAGCCGGTGTGCGCGATGCACTACGAACGCCCTTTCCATGGCGAAGCGAACCAGCGCACGGCCCATCCCTCGCCCCGGTGTGCGCACAGCAATGCGCTTGAGCAGGATGGCCCGGTGGGGAGAGGTAACCCCCTGCAGAATGGCAAAGCCCTCGACGGCACCGTGGTTTCCGTTGGCCTCCCCATCTGCTCTGGCCTCGCCGTCTTCGCTGCTGCTCTGAAGAATCAGGTATTCCGCATCCTCGCCTCCCATGGCCGCGCGGTGCTCATCCTCACTCCATGCGCCGATGTATTCGCGGTACTCGGGAATCTGCTCGATACCCAGGATGGGTGGGATGTCGACGGGAGTGGCCAGGCGCAGCGTCATGCAGGGAGTCTAACGGGCTCTCAATAGAAAGCTCACTTTCCCGGAGGGAGTGTCAGCCCCGCCCGCGAAAACGATTCAGTTGACGCCGGTCGCGCCCAGTCGGCCGATGCTCGGTGACCAGGCCCTGGGACATCAGCACTCGCCTCTCTTCGGCCTGCTGCTGGCGCTTGACACGGCTCTCGTCGGTTTCGCGGTAGAGCGCCTGCGCGACCGCTGCCGGGCCCCGCACCTCGCTCACACCGAGCACGTCTACGTGAAACTCGCCTCCCTCGGTGCGGATCTCCAGGCGATCCCCCGTATGCACCTCGCGCGACGGCTTGCAGGTGTGCCCGTGGCAGACGATGCGGCCCAGTTCGCAGGCGCGCACGGCGAGGGCGCGCGTCTTGAAGAAGCGCGCTACCCACAGCCACTTGTCCAGCCGTACGCCTTCCCGTGTCCCCTGCTTCTGCGGCGCACCGGCAGCCTGCACGTCCGAGCGTTGCGATCCCATGCGCCTATTGTCCAACAGCTCTGCCGGCTGCGCGACCGCACACCTGCCCTTCAGTAGCGGTCGTAATTGCGGCCATACCCACGTTCATAGCCATGCAGGTAGGCTTCGCGGTAGATCGACTTGAAATCGTCGCGGCGCAGTCCGGCATGGTTGCCATGGTCTGGCGCGTCCTCGTAACGGTCGCTGTGCGTGGGGCGGAAGCTGTGGCCGGTCTCGCGATCGCGCTCACCATCCGCAAGTCCGTCGTGATATCCGAAGCTGCGCGCGCGCTCCACCGTCTCATGCGCCGGATCGTACTGGTAATAGCCGCCGTAACGGCCAGAATCGCCATACTGCGCGAGTGCCGCGCCCGTGCCATCAAACGCCATCAGCGCAATCACAGCACTGCCCACAAGGCCTAGGGAGATTCGACGTGCCATGGTGCCTCCTTCAGGGCTGGGAGAGCCCTTTCGACTGGAGAAGAAGACACGCAACAAAGCGGCAAGTTGTGCGGTACAGAGGCCTGCAGACTTAGGGGCGAAGCCGAGGTCTAGTCGCGGGAGGAGGCAGCGGAGAGTTCCGCTTTTACATCGCTGCTCGGCTTCGGCGTGTCGAGATCACGAATCGACAGCAGAACAGTGAATTCCGTTCCAGCGTCGCTCGATTTCAGCCGGATCTCTCCGCCGTGCTTCGATTCCACGATGCGTCGCGCAATATCGAGCCCCAGCCCGGTGCCGCTGCCGACCGGCTTGGTTGTGAAGAACGGCTCGAAGATGTGCTTCTGATCCTCTTCCGAAATGCCAGGACCCTGATCAGCAATGCTGACCGCGACACGGTCGCCTTCGATGGTCGTGCGAATGCGAATCTCGCCACCCTGCGGCGATGCATCGATGGCGTTGTCGAGCAGATTGGTCCACACCTGGTTCAGCCCCGGCGCCGGGCCTTCCAGCGGCGGCAGTTCGTGAGCGAAATCCTTGCGCAGCACGATCGCCTTATGACGAAGCTTGTGGCCGAGGATGACCAGGGTGCTGTGCAGGCTTTCGTGCACGTTCAGAGCACCGCCCACGCCCTTGCCCTCGTAGGCATATTTCTTGACGGCGACGACCAAGTCGGTGATGCGGGCGATGCTCGACTCGATCGTCGAGACAAGCTGCATGTTCGAGATGACCGATTCGAGCCAGTTGAGAACGTCGGACAGGTCCTGGCCCTCGAACACAGAACGTGCACAGTTCAGCCGCTCGGCGTCCATGCCCATTTCCGCCAGGCCCGGCGCCAGCCGCCATGCGTTCTCGACGCCGGCTTCTTCAAGCCAGGTGGCCAGCTCCTCTTCCCGATCGGACTGCTCCAGCGAGCCGAGCAGCACGCAGCAGTCGCGGCGTGTCGCATGCTCCTGCAGCCCGTACATACAGGCAAGCTGCTCCGGCGTGCGCAGCTTGCTGGTGAAGCGAAGCGCGCGGTCCTGCATGCCGGAGAGGTTCTCACGCAGGTGAGAGGTGGCCCGCAGCGCAGCTGCGCCCGGGTTATTCAATTCATGCATCAGCCCAGCGGCAAGGGTGCCGAGTGAGGCGAGCTTCTCGCGCTGCACCTCGGATGCCTGGTAGGACTCCAGCCGGCGCGCCATGTTGCCCAGGATTGCTGCACGCACTCGCGGGCAGGAGAACATCAACTGCCAGAAGGCCTCTTCGTCGAAGCGCACGGCACGCACTCGTGTGACCGCCACCATCCCCACCGAGGCCTGCACGCCTTTCAGCAGCACCATTTCCCCGAAGGCCTCGCCCGCATAGTGCGGAATCAGCCGCATCGGCTCGCCTTCGCGCTCCCGCTTGCGGACCGAGATCTCGCCCTCAAGTAACACGTAAAACGAGTTCACGAACGAGTCGTCGCCGAGAATCGTTTCGCCGGCGTCACACTCGATCGTCTCCACCTCACCCAGGCAGCTCAGGTTGTCCTGCGTCAACTCGGCGAAGACAGGGACCTGGATCAGGTCCTGAAAGAGGCTCGACGACGGGACACGCTGGATGCGGAGAGTGGTTGGCTGACTGCTCATGGTTTTTGCGTTCTCTGGATCGCCCTTTCCCTTTTCAAAGCCCATGACCGTTATCGGCCCGCCATGTACTGATGGATGAACTGCACAGCGATCGACCCTTCGCCCACCGCCGAGGCCGCGCGCTTCACCGAACCATGGCGTACATCGCCCGCCACGAACAGCCCCGGCACGCTCGATTCGAGCAGGTAGGGATCACGCGGCAAAGACCAACTACGGCCGAACTGGGCACAGCGCTTCAGATCGTTTCCGCTCAAGATGAAGCCTCGTTCGTCCTTAAGCACCGCGGACGGCAGCCAGTCTGTCTTCGGCTCTGCGCCGATAAAGATGAACAGCCCTGTGGCATCGACCGTCTTCTCCCCGTCGGGGCCGTCGATCCGCAACTGCTGGAGATGGCCGTTTCCGATGGCTTCCAGCACCCGTGACCCGGTCCAAACCTCAATATTGGATTCGCGAGCGATCTCATCGATCAAGTATTTCGACATGCTGCTTTCGAGGGATGAGCCGCGCACCAGCATCACCACCCGGCTGGCATGCCGGCTGAACTCAAGTGCCGCCTGCCCTGCCGAATTGGCTCCGCCCACAACGTACACGTTTTCACCCTTGCTGGCCCGTGCCTCCGCCAGCGCCGCACCGTAGTACACACCTGCTCCGGTCAACTGGTCGACCCCGGGGACGTCCAGCCTGCGCCAGTCCACACCGGTGGCGATCAGCGAGGTCTGGCAGGAGACCTCCCGCCCGTCACCCAGGCAAATGAAGTGATAACCGCGGTCAGTGCGCAGGGAGGAAGCCTTCCCGGAAAGGAACTCGACGTGGAAGCGCGTCGCCTGCTGATAGGCACGGTTCGCTAGTTCGGCGCCGCTGAGCCCGTTCGGGAAGCCGAGATAGTTCTCGATCCGCGAGCTGGTGCCGGCCTGTCCGCCGGGCGCCATGTTCTCGATCAGCAGCGTGCGCAAACCTTCACTCGCGCCATAGACGCCCGCGGCGAGCCCGGCGAGCCCCGCGCCGATCACCACCAGGTCATAGACGTCGCTCGATGGCTGCGTGCGCAGGCCGATGCGCTGCGCCAGATCACTCTGGTCCGGCTGCTCGACGAAGCTGCCATCCCTGAAGAACAGCACGGGGAGCTTCGGCGAGGTTAGCCCCTTGCTTGCCAGCAGCTCGCGTGCCTCGTTCGAGGTCTCGATATCGTGCCAGAGGTAAGGCACGTAATTCCGCGTCAAAAACTGGCGTACCTCGTGATCCCTAAGCGAGTAGCGCGTACCGACGACCTGCATGCCTTCAAACGGCGCCTTATAAGTGCTGCACCAGGTCTCGAGAAGGTCGTCGATGATCGGGTAGAGCTTCTCTTCGGGTGGATCCCACGGCTTCGTCAGGTAGTAGTGAATGCGGGCCGCATTGATGGCCCGGATCGCCGCCTCGGTATCGGAGTAGGCCGTGAGCAGCGCGCGCTTCGCCTCCGGAAACACCTGGATGGAGCGCTCGAGCAGCTCCGTCCCGTTCATGCCTGGCATGCGCTGGTCAGAGAGAAAAAGCGCTACTGTCTCCGAACGATCGCGCAACTGCCCTGCCAGATCGAGCGCGGCCTGTCCGGACCCGGCGCGCAGGATGCGATACGTCGCGGCGTACTTGCGGCGGAGGTCCTGGACCACCGCTTCGAGCACACTCACGTCGTCGTCGATGGCGAGTATGACTGGCTTGCTCATCTGATCCCTTCGGCGGAGCCCCTCCGCCACGTTGCGTTCGCTCGCGTCTGGTTCCCGGATGCCGTGTGCTCAAGCCCGTTTCGGGCTGGCAGCTCCGTCTCAACAGTGTAGTGCCTTGCCAGCCAATCAGCAGTGCGCCGGACGCTGCTGCATATCTGCTGTCAATGACACATTTCGATGGAGCCGCCGAGCAAAAGACGCAAAGGTTGCGCTCTCTCTTGCGCCCTTGTCAAAGCGCTTCTTACGCGTGTCTACACTCCCGTAACACTATCGTGGGGTTGTCGCTACAGGCTCCATCGCCGATCTTTAGGGGGCAACATCTGGTGCGACGAATGTTTCGACACCTCCCTTTTTAAGGTGCGAGCGTTCCTTCGCTGTATCCAGCGTTTTGCTGTGAAGCAGTGCAAGCGATCTGCCGATAACGGAAGTGACAGTGCATGCGGAGTGGGGCGGGGCAGGACACAGACCTCCACACGTGGCCTCGTTGGGAAGAGATCAGTCCCCGGGGAGCGGATGCAGGAGTCGTGCACTCCGGCCGTCGGCGAAGGGACATGTAAACGAGGCACAATGAATAAGATCATTCTCGGTGACAATCAGGCCATCTTCCGCGCAGGCATCGCCAAGGTTCTGGCGAGCGAGGAAGACTTTCGTGTAGCGGCACAGTGTAGCGACATGGCTCGCATGCTGCTCGCCGTCGAGACCTATCGTTCGTCGATTGTGGTCTTCGCCTCCGCGCTCCGCCCGGAGATGACAGACTTCATGACCCGGGTCAAGACAGCGGGCAGCCGCGCCGTCGTGATCGCAGAGAACGGCGAGTCCGCCTCCTCCTATACCGCGCAGGGAGTCCGCGGCGTGGTCTACCGCAACACCACGGGCGCTGCCCTGGTGGACTGCGTGCACAAGGTGATCCATGGACTCACCTGCGTGCAGCGTCCTGCGGATGCCGGGCATGCCGAGGACGAAGATTCGGTCGGCGCACGCGTGCGCGACCGCCTCACGCCCAAGGAGATGAAGATCGTCGCCTTGATCGTGCAGGGCTGCAAAAACAAAGAGATCGCGCAGCGGCTCGGCACCACCGAGCAGGTCATCAAGAATTATCTGCGCTCGGTCTATGACAAGACTGGCGTCTCCGACCGACTGGAATTGGCGCTGTTCACCATTCATCACCGAATTCTCGCGGCCGCAGCCGCCGAGGCCGTCAATGGACTGCAGCCGCCCACACCGGGCGTGCAGCAGACCCCGGCCAACGCACTCACCGCCAATGCTCTACAGATGCGCAGCGCCTAAAACAACGCAAGCGCACATTGCAGTCATTCGGCCTTCTACAGCCCTCCGCAAGGAGGGCTTCTGTTTTGACCCGCACTCTCGCCGATTCCCAATTCGGCACCAGCGCAGATGAGAGCTGAGCGGGAGCTCACCGACCGCCACCCTCACCGTGATCGTCACTGACTTAGACACGCGTTGCTCATCGCCAGGCACGGGAACGCGTCGCTACCCAATATGGGAAGCCTGCTGATGCACCAGCGCAAGCTGACTCCCTGCCCCGTAAGCCGAGCCTCCCCCAAATCTGTTCCTCTGGATCACGCCGCCTTGGGTCCGGCAAGGCTGGCATCGCGTTAGTTACTGTCCATGTGTTTGACCTGCGGCGCGTTCTCTCCGCATGCGCGGTGAAATGTTGCTGGCCGAGGGAAACCACTAGCGCAACATAAACAGGCAACTAGTAGGGTCCGCGAACCTCGGTGTTACAGGTGAGCACAGGATCGCGTTCGCCAGCGCAACCGACTCGTTCGGCCCTATGTCGCGGCATCCTAATCAGCAGCATTCTCACCCTCCGCTGCGAGTCCCGGCATGCCCGCGATCTCCACCTCTCATCGCATGATCGACTCTTCACTTCTTGAGGCCAAACCTCTATGAGCCAGACGATTTGCTCCGATATCCCTGCCCGGCTCGACAATCTGCCGTGGTCACGCTGGCACGTCCGCATCCTGATTGCGCTCGGCACGTCCTGGCTGCTCGATGGACTAGAGGTCACGCTGGTAGGCTCGCTCGCCGGCATCCTCACCAGCCCGAGCGGTCTCAGCCTCACGGATAAGCAGGTCACCGGCGCAGCAACGACGTACCTGATCGGCGCGGTCTGGGGCGCGCTGCTCTTCGGCTATCTGACGGATCGTCTCGGGCGCCGCAAGCTGTTCCTGCTTACGGTCGCGACTTACTCGATTGGTACGCTGGCGAGCGCATTCTCGTGGAATTTCGCCTCTTTTGCGCTCTTCCGCACCATCACCGGCCTCGGCATCGGCGGCGAATACTCGGCCATCAACTCGGCGGTCGACGAACTGATCCCGGGCAAGGTGCGCGGCACCGTGGACCTGATCGTGAACGGCACCTTCTGGGTCGGCGGCGCTGTTGGATCGCTGGCGGCCCTGTACCTGCTCACGGGACACGCCATCGGCGGAAACCACGGCTGGCGCTACGCCTTCGGCATCGGCGGATCGCTCGGGGTGGTCATCCTGCTACTGCGCCTCTCGGTTCCGGAGTCACCACGCTGGCTCATGCTGCGCGGCCGCAACGATGAGGCCGACCGAGTCATCACCGGAATCGAGCGCAAAGTGGCTCAACACGCAGCTCTTTCGCGCCCAAGTCGGGATAAGTTGCTCGAGATCGAGCCGCGCGACCACACGCCCTGGGGCGACATCTTCCGCAACATGCTGGTCGACAACCGCCAGCGCACGATCCTCGGGCTCGCGCTGATGATCTCGCAGGCCTTCTTCTTCAACGCCATCTTCTTCAGCTACGGGCTGGTGGCCAAGCGCTACTTCCACGTGCCGGATAACCGCATTCCGCTGCATCTGCTTCCGTTTGCTATCGCCAGCTTCCTCGGACCGCTGACGCTTGGGCGCCTCTTCGACTCCGTGGGCCGCAAGCGCATGATCACCGCCACCTACGGCATCGCCGGAGTGCTGCTCATCGCCACGGCGATTCCCTTCGCCATGGGCAGGCTGAACGGCCTGGGTGTGGGCATCATGTTCAGCATCATCTTCTTCGTCGCCTCTTCCGCAGCCAGCGCGGCATACCTCACGGTCAGTGAGATTTTTCCGCTTGAGATTCGCGCCTTTGCCATCGCGATCTTTTATGCCGTCGGCACGCTGGTGGGCGGCGCCGGGGCACCCATCCTGTTTGGGTGGCTGGTCAGTCAGGGCACGCGCATTCCGCTGGCGATTGGCTACACATTCGGTGCAGTGCTGATGCTCATCGCTGCCGTCGCGGAGATGAAGATCGGCATCGAGGCGGCGGGACGCTCACTCGAAGAGATCTCGAAGCCGCTGCAGAGCCGCTCGCGCAGCGCCTGAGTCATCGCTGCTGCTGGACTCCAGAATTGGCTGAAAGGCAGTAGCGGCTTCGAAGAGCGCTACTGCTGCTTTTTGATGATGCTGATGCCGCCGTTGCGCTCGAGAATCGCGTACTCCACGTCTTCGAGGGTTCGTACACCCTTGCCGCGGGCTGCCGCCATGATGTCGTTCTCATCCAGCCGCATGCCGCGCATCACTTCCTCACGCCACTGCCCATGCTCGAGCACCACGAGTGGCGTGCCGTCCACGATGGCGCCGACGCGCGGCCACTTCAGCTTCGCCCACGACACCAGACTGTGCAGCAGCCCGACCGTGATGATCGCGCAGGTGCAGTTCGTGACGGAGCGATCGTTCGAGACGGTGGACAGGATGATGATCCCGCCGATCAGGAAGACGATCACAAACTCAAACATGGTCATCTGCGCGCCCGGCCTGCGTGTCAGCACGCGTACCGTCAGCAGCAGGAAGAAGTAGCCCACGATGGCGTGAACGATGGTGCTCATCTGTCTTTCCCCTTCGAAGGCACTCAGCCCAGCCCGCTTAAGGCACAACGAAAATATGGATCGGTTCAACCGGGCCGTTGGCAGCCTGCACGTGCAGTGTGACCGGTCCCGCATGGCCGGGCTGCAGGGCGAACTCCAACCGCGCCGGCAGGTCCCTTGTCGGGAACAGATAGCGCACTCCGCCACGTTCGATCGTCGAGCTTGCCGGTTCGGGAATCACGCGCTGGTTACCCAGCTTGCCCGAGAGTTCATCGCTAAACCAGATGCTTGCCTGCCCATTCGAGAGCGCCGCCGGGCCGAAATCCACGGTCAGGACGGACGGCGTGTTCACCCGTTCCACGCGGTCGTACTCTAACTGCGCAGCGCTGTTCGGCAGGACGCGCCGGGTCTTCTCCAACCATCCACTGCCGAAGCCGCCCAGCAGGTCGAAGAGAACAATGATGGTGAACATGCCGAGCACGACACGCTCAACGGACCACCAGCGGCGTTGGAACTGAACATCCTCGCCGACGGCGAGTCGGTTGTCGATCTTCGGGACTGGGTCGCCGATCTCCTGCATGGATGCATGTGCCATGGACCTGCACTACTCCTGTGCCGCCGGACGCGAGTGCGTGTCCGGCGCCTTGTGTCTGCCCTTACTCAGGCGTTCTGATCTTTGGGGATGATGCTGATCTCGCCGTTGCGCTCGAGCACCGCGTATTCCACTTCATCCAGATTCGTGATGCCCTGCTCGCGCGCCGACGCCATCACGTCTTCATAGGCAATGCGCGAGTGCTGCAACACATCGGTACGCGCGTGGCCCTTCTCAGACAGCAGCAAAGGCGTGCCATCGACAAGGCTTGCGAATCGGCTGGAGCGTGCGCGCATCCAGGCGATCGCTGCATGCAGCAGCGCCACCGTCATGATCTGGCACAGTGCGTTAGTAAGAGAGGCCTCCTGCGCGACCATCGCGGTCAGCATCAGCCCGCCCATGAAGAAGATCAGCACGTACTCGAACGGAGTCAACTGCTTGCCAGGACGCCGCCCCACCACACGCACCATGAAAACCAGAAACAGGTAGCCGTAGGCCGCCCGTAGTACCGCACCCATGCTTGACCCCTTACTGCTTGGATGCGCAGCGGCAGCGGAGTTGTCCGGGACCATGCATTGCTCGCCCGGGTTTCCCTTACTCGCGCCTTCAGCCGGTGCCTTCATCTTTGCGAGGACGGACCAAGATGCCGCCAGCGGCAAGATTGTCACCACGACTGATCGCACCCATAGCCACTCTCCCTGGCGCGTAGTTGTTTCTCTAACACGAAGGATGTATTCGAAGCTCGTCGTTACAGAAGTAAGGTGCCCTTTGGACGATATCGGGCTTACTATCCGAGTCGCTCTCCCATTTACGAACACAGCGAGGTCGCTGCTTGCGTCACGTTCTCCCAACACTGGCCCTGATGTCTGGACTGGGCATCCTGGTCAGTTGCAGCTCCTCCGGAACCTCATCCAGCGGCACAGCCAATGCCAACGCCAGCGCCAACGTCATGCTGAGCGATCCGGCCACCTGCCAGGCGCCGAACGGGCCTTTCGCGCACGTCTACGTCACCATCACTGATGTAAAGGCGAGTACAAACGGCAGTGCCGGCGACAACGACTCGAGCTTCGTGGATCTGACACCCGGGCTCTCGTCTGCACCAAGGCAGATCGACCTGCTCGGGCAGGCGAACAATCAGTGCTTCCTTGCCAGCCTCGGCGCAACGCAGCAGCTTCAGCCGGGGAGCTACCAGCAGATCCGGGTGCTGCTTGCCGACAACACCTCGACGGTCGCGAACAACGTCTGCAACGGCTCAGCGAATTGCGTGGTGTTGAACGACGGCACCGTCGCTCCCCTGCAGCTCTCGAGCGAATCAAAGACCGGAATCAAGATTCCCTCCGGCCAGATCGCCTCCGGACAGTTCAACATCGAGAGCGGCCAGACGAAGGATCTCGACATCGACTTCAACACTTGTGTGTCGATCGTGCGCGAGGGAAATGGCAAGTACCGGCTGAAGCCGGTTCTGCATGCGGGCGAGGTGAGCACGACGGCGACCTCGATCAACGGCACCGTGCTCGATGGCTCGACCGGCAAGCCGGTCAACGGCAACGTGATCGTTGCACTCGAGCAGAAGGATCCCGCTGGAGTCGACCGTATCTTCATGTCGGCGTCGACAGACGGCTCTGGCGGATTCGTCTTCTGCCCACTGCCGGCCGGGTCCTATGACCTGGTGATCGTGGCAGAGACGAGCGCCGGGACCGCCTTCTCTCCGGCTGTCATCACGGGCATCAGCCCGGGGCAGACGGTGGCAAACGTTCTGCTGCAGGCAGCTGCCGCACCAGCGACGCTCACAGGTGTAGTCACGTCCCAGGGTGCCTCCGCCGCAACGGCCGCAGACATCCAGCTCAGCTTCCTGGAGGCTGCGTCGAGCAGCCTGACAGTCACCGTCCCGCTGCTGCCGAACGCGACCCAATCGGCGGCCATGCTGTCACTCGCGACGGCATCGGGCACAACCTGCGCCAACGGCACCGACTGCGCCGCCTATAGCGCCAATCTACCGGCGGGCGCTGCCTACCTGGGGGCGTATGCCTCGAGCGGCATCACCCTGGCCCAGGCGACCACCTCGGGGTACACAGCGGATGCCTTCGCCTACGTTCCCTCGCAGGGCGGCACGTCAGACTGCTCGCCCAGCGAGTTGAAATCGTCCACACCAGTGCCGCCGGTCGCCGGCAGCACAGCCACCGTCCCCACCCTGGTGTTCGCCGGCTGCCAGTAACGCGATCCTGTTGAAATCGGGCGTGGACAAGTCCAGATCTCCGGACCGGTCCACGTCTTCGCTATTCATAAGGTCGCTTTCAAGCTGCGTTCCTCGCCTGTTCATGTCTTTTTGCGATACTGAGAGGCGATGCCATCGTCGCGACGACTCCTGTCTCTCGCCCTCGCGTTCCTGTTGCCGATCCTCCCCCCGTTACCCGCCCATGCCGCTGCGTACGACGGCAAGCCGAAGCTCGTCGTGCTGCTGGTGATCGATCAATTCCGAGAGGACTACCTCGAGCGCTACCGCGCTGACCTGAAGGCGCCGCATGGGTTCCGGCTCTTCCTGGACCACGGCGCGTACTTTCCTGACTGCTACTACGACTACGCGAACACAAAGACGGCACCCGGGCACGCCACGCTCGGCACGGGCGCCTACACGGACGGGCACGGTATCAACTCCAACGAATGGTGGGACCTGAGCCGCAACAAGACTCGCCCTATCAGCTCCGTTGAGGACGAGCGGTATAAGGTCGTCGGCCTGGTCAATGTGAATGCCACCGCGAGCGAGGGCGCCTCCCCGCGCAACGAGCGCGCCTCGACACTGGGTGACGAACTGCGCCTGGCCACGGTCGGCCAGTCGAAGGTGTTCGGCATCTCGCTGAAGGACCGCGCCGCCATCCTGCCGGTCGGTCACTCCGCGAACGCGGCGTACTGGGTCGATCACACCAGCGGCTCCTTCGTGACCTCCACGTACTACGAGAGCGCTCTGCCGGAATGGGCCGTCACCTTCAACGCCAGCCAGCGTGCGCAGCAGGCGCTCGACGAGGCGCATGGCGTCCCCGACAAGTCGTTCTACGACCAGGTTGTCGTCTCACCAGCGGCAAACGACTACGAGCTCGACTTTGCCCGCGCGCTGATCACGGGCGAGCAGCTTGGCCGTCATGCCACGACCGACATGCTGACCATCTCGCTCTCCGCCAACGACGGCCTGGGCCATAGCGTCGGCCCCGACGCGCCGCAGATGCGCAACATGCTGGACCAGATGGACACGCAGCTCGACGGCTTCTTCTCCTGGCTGGACAAGAACGTCGATGGCGGACTCGCGAATGTCTGGGTCGCGCTCTCTGCGGATCACGGCATCGCATCCACCCCGGCGCAGGCCACCTCGCTCGGCATGAACGCCGCAAGCTGGAACATCCCGGCGCTGATCGCCAAGCTGAACGAAGCGATGAATGCAAAATTCTCTCCCGGAGAGAAGGGCGAGTACCTGCTGAGCCATCAGGAGCTGCCGTACATCCAGCTCAACCAGCCCGCCTTTGACCGCGCCGGCATCAATGAGCAGGAGGCGGAGGATGCGATCGCCGCTGCCCTGCCCACCGCTATCGATACGCTGCCCGCCCAGCCTGCGTACCAACCGCCGGCCGGCACGCCCCCGGCTGTCGTCGACAGCGTCGCCGCGAGCCACGCGACAAAACCCGCCGCTGCCACGCGCTCGCAGGTCGCGCGGGGTGCAGCCCGCCGCGGTCGTCACGAGCCCGCGGCCGAGCCACCGCCGCCAGCCGTGGCCGCACCCACGCCGCCTGAGCCCTTGCAGCCGGCCTCGAACAAGCTTCCGCCGCGGCCCGCGCTGGCCGGCGTCTACACGCGCGTCCAGTTGATGGGCGGTCCGCTGCCTCCGGATGAGTTCGGCCGGTTACTCGCGCACAGCACCAGCCCTAACGGCGGCTGGTACGTGATGCTGATCCCGACCGCCTACCAGATGAACGGCAACGACGCGGGCACCGGAACGACCCACTTCAGCGCCTGGTCCTACGATCGCCATGTGCCGCTGGCCTTCTACGGCACGCCGTTCACGCCTGGCATCTACCGCGGGCGTGTCGCGCCGGTCGACTTCGCTGCGACCTTTGCGTCGCTGCTCGGCGTTAACCAGCCATCGGCCTCAATCGGTCGCGTGCTGACCGAGGCGCTTCGGCCCGTCGCAGCAGCTCCGGCAAGCACGGCCGAACCCGCCAAGCGCACCATACGGCGCGCGCGTTCCGGTACGCGCAGCAAGGCTTTGCAGGAGCTCGAACCCGAGGCTACCGAGCCGGGGAGCACCCCACCCCAGTGAAGCCTGACATGCGCATCCACCTGTGCGGCCTGGAGCTGCGCAACCCGGTCATTGCGGCCTCTGGCACCTTCGGCTACGGCATTGAGTTCGAAGACATCCTGTCGCTCGACCGGATTGGCGCATTCGTGACCAAGGGCCTCTCGCGCGAGCCCATGGCGGGCAATGCCGCTCCCCGCATCATCGAGACGGCCAGCGGCATGATGAACGCCATCGGCCTGCAGAACATGGGCGCGCAGGCCTTCGTGGATGAGAAGCTTCCGCTCTTGCAGCGTCACCATCCCAGCACGCCCTGCATCGCGAATGTCTTCGGCTACACCGTCGAGGACTACCTGGCCGTGATTGAGATCCTCAATACATCCGAGGGCATCGCCGCGTACGAGATCAACGCATCCTGCCCGAACACACGCCACGGCGGCCTCACCTTTGGCGCGGACCCGCCACAGCTCGCGGAGCTGGTCGTCCGCGCGAAACGGCTGGCTACCCGGCCGATCATCGTGAAGCTCTCACCTAACGTGACCTCGATCGCCCAGATGGCGCGCGTGGCCGAGAGTGCCGGCGCGGATGCGCTCTCGCTGATCAACACCTTTGTCTCGCTCGCGATCGATGTGAAGACACGGCGTCCGCGCATTGCCAACATCACTGGCGGCCTCTCCGGCCCGGCGATCCGGCCGATTGCGGTGCGCATGGTGTGGGAGGCGGCAAAGGCAGTACGCATCCCGGTGATCGGGATGGGGGGAATCACCACTGCCGAAGATGCAGTCGAGTTCCTGCTCGCCGGAGCGACAGCGGTGCAGGTCGGGACCGCGTCCTATGCGGATCCCCGAGCAGTCGAGCGGCTGGCCAAGGGGCTGACACACTGGTGCCGCGATAATCATGTGGAGCGGGCGGCGAGCCTGACCGGGGGTATGCTGCTCGAATCGTGATGGCGGGGGCAGTAAACGCACAAGAGCGAAGCCCGCGGGCTTCGCTCTTTTCGCAATTACGCTGATTCTGTCTGAAGTCTCAGGCGACCCGGGAGCCGCGATCGCGCCAGTCGATGGAGCGCTCCTGCAGAGAGCGCGCCTGGTTCATGGCGACACCTGTGAGGAAGACAGGCGCCGGAGTCGCAACGGCGACCAGCAGCCAGCAGAGTAGTGACACCAAAAGCCCCAGGATGGCAGCGGCTTGCAGGCTGAGCACGATCGGAATCTGCCACAGATGCAGTGTCACAAGCGCCCAGTGCTGCAAGGGTTGAATGTGATGAATGATGGCGAGCGCCAGCAGAAAGGCAGCAGTCGAGATCGTGGTCAGCCCGACGAGTGTCACATCGACGGTGCGATGCAGACGCTGCCGGCTCCGGCACGACGCGCACTCCACGAAGTGATCTTCGTAGTCACCGCGCATCGCCGGTGTGATCCCGGAGATGTCATACCGCCAGCTCGACAGGATGTCGCCCACCACGGGGTCGACACACGCCTCATGGCGCGCCATCGTGTGCGACGGCGGCGCCTCCTGAACGAAATCAGTCGTGCGTTCCTGCTGAGTTGAAGTCATCGTTGTAACTCCATGATAACCGTCAGATGATCTGAACAGCCAGAGGTTTCCGGTTTTTCGCCCCACCCGAGGTACTACCCGGGGCTAGAGAGCGATCGCCGGCAGCGGCCGATCTTGTTCTGCCAACAGGAGCTTATTGGCCAACAGGCTCATCCGGTCACGCAGCGCCCGCTCCGCACAGACCCGGGCCAGCGCCGGCAGATTGTTGCTTTCCGACAGGTGAGCCAGCACCACATAGGTGGCCTGCCCGTCGTAGTTGCGCTCCAGAAACTCCGCTGCTGCCTCGTTCGAGAGGTGCCCCACGCGCGACATCACCCTTTGTTTGACGCTCCAGGGATACGGCCCGTCACGCAGCATTTCTGTATCGTGATTCGACTCGAGCAACAACATGTCACAACGACGGAGCGCCTGCCGGGCGTTCGCGGGCACATAACCGAGATCGGTCGCGAATCCGATGCGCACGCCATCCCCTTCAAACACGAACCCCACCGGATCGGCGGCATCGTGTGGAATCGTGAATGGCTCCACATCGATATCGCCCACAGCGAAGCGCTTGCCTGCCTCGAAGTATTCGACCCGCGGCAGAGCTGCCGGATCCCGGCCGCTCACCGAGGCCTGTCCTGCTGATGCTGCTTCCTGACACAAGTCCCGACACAGCTCCGGGCACGTATTTTCGCCCGTCACGCTCTCCTGCTGCGCTGGATCCGTCTCATCCGTTGCTGCCGCAGAATAGTCAGGCACCTCTCTGGCTGCCGCGGCTGCCTGTCGGCCGCGCAGCCAGTCAGCGTAGGTCATCCGGCGCTGTGGCCGCATGGAGCGCATCCACGCGCGATGCGTCATCTCGGTGAAGTACACAGGGATGCCCAGCCGCCGCGCGAGGACGGCGATGCCCTGCACGTGATCCTGATGCTCATGCGTGACAAGGATGGCATCGAGTTGCCGGGGATCTTCGCCGACCTGCTCCATGCGCTTGAGCAGCTCGCGGCAGGAGAGTCCGGCATCGACCAGCAAACGGGTGCGACTGGTCGCCACCACGGTGCTGTTGCCCTTGGACCCGCTCGCGAGCACCGTCATCCGCATGGAGTCGAGGATACCCGAAAATCCTGGAAACCCGGCAAGAACCGGAGAAACCCGAAGTGGAATACGGGACAGAATCCGTGTGGATTCCCGCTCCGGAGCGCCTATTGCCCGAAGGCGCCCGAGTGCGGCTGCCGGCGCTGCCACTCATGCAGGCGCGCCCGCGCGTCGGCCACCTGCTCGGGAAAGCGCTCCGCCTGCACCTGCCAGTAGATGACCGCCTCGAGCTCACGTGCGCGCAGGTAAGGCAGCAGTTCGTCCCAGCCGGGCGCGCCAGGGAACGCGGCAAGCGCTGCTTCTATGCCCTCGGGCGCCGTTCGCACCAGGCAGGCAGTATCCCAGGCAATCGGCCCCGAGCACGCGTCCTCAAAGTCGGTCCACATCCAGCCCTGCGGCGTCTTCAGCAGGTTCTTGCGGTGGGCGTCGCCATGGATCGGCTGGGTGACACGCCCGCCATAGCGCAGCGTCTCGGCCAGCCGCCAGTGGGTCTCGCGCAACTGGATCAGTTCGCCACCGGAGAGCGAGCGGCGCGTCTCGAGGAACTTCAGCCAGCGCGTGATCTCGTTAAAGATCTCAAGCAAGGGCAGCTCGCCGTGTGGCCCCGGCGCGACATAGCCGCGCAGTGTCTGGTGCAGGTCGCGCAGCATCGGCCCAGCCTCGGCCGTCGTCGCGATGGCATCGCGGTCGTGCTCCACCCACTGCCAGAAGCTCATGGTGTAGCCGTCGTACTGATGCGGGCCCGGGGGCAGCAGATCGCTGGGCGGCACCACCGGCGCGCCCTGCGCATGCAGGTACTGCGCCACCGAGACATCGCGGCCCAGCCACGCGCTCACCGGCCGTCGCAGCAGCGCGGTCGTGGTGGCCACCCGGGCGAGCAGCGGCGCCGGCTTCAAATGAACAAGCAGGTTCGAGCCGTCGGCCACCACCTCCGGATTGCTCACCTTGACGCCGTGAGCCTCGGCCAGCTGCTCGGCCGCGTGCAGAGCTCCTACGCTAAGTGCGTCCATCCCGACTTCTCCCCAAAGTGAAAGTCACCAGAAAACGGCAAATGTGCCTTCGCCTGTATCTATTTTCAACTACGACTGCGGGTAGACGAAGAACCCGCGCCCCGACTTGCGCCCGCGCCAGCCCGCATCGACCATGCGGATCAGCAGTGGGCAGGGCCGGTACTTGGGATCGCCCAGGCCGTCTTCGAGCACCCGCATGATGTCCAGGCAGACATCGAGCCCGATGAAGTCCGCCAGCGTCAATGGACCCATAGGATGCGCCATGCCGAGCTGGAAGACCTTATCGATTGCCGCAGGCGTGGCGACGCCCTCCATCACGGCGAACATCGCCTCGTTCAGCAGTGGCATCAGGACTCGGTTGGAGACGAATCCGGCAGCATCGTTGACCTCGACCGGCGTCTTGCCCAACTGCTCGGCCATCGCCTTTACCTGGTCGTAGGTCTGCTCCGAGGTCTGCAGGCCACGGATCACCTCGACCAGTTGCATGACCGGCACCGGATTGAAAAAGTGCATGCCGATGACGCGGTCCGGACGGCCGGTGGTGGCAGCGAGCTTTGTGATCGAGATCGACGAGGTATTCGACGCGAGGATCGCGTCAGGGCCGAGCCGCTGGTCCAGCTCCTGGAACAGCGACTGCTTGATGGCGAAGCGCTCAGTCGCGGCCTCGACGACCAGGCCGCAGTCGGCCAGGGCGGCCCGATCCAGCGTGCCGGTGATGCGGGCACGCGCCGCCTTCGCATCCGCGTCGGCCAGCTTGCCCTTCGTCACCTCACGCTGCAGGTTCTTCTCGATGGTGGCGAGGCCGCGATCGAGCGCGCCCTGCTCCACCTCGGCCAGCACCACTGGAAAGCCGCTGCGGGCAAAGACGTGGGCAATCCCGTTGCCCATCGTCCCTGCCCCAACTACGCCGATCGACCGCATCTCCGCCATCGTATTGACACCTGCTTTCAGAAAACCTCTGAGTGTAGCAGGCGGTCGCACGATCCCGGCCCGGCAGCCGGCCTTACTTCTTCGTCGCTTCGACCTCGAGCGTCACCTTCACGTCGTCGGCCAGCATGGAGTCGCCTGACTTCAGAGTGCCGTTCCAGTTGAGCCCGAAGTCCTGGCGATGGATCGTGGTCGTGGCGTCAAAGCCGCGGCGTACCTTGTCGCCCATGGCCTGCTCCTTGCCGATCGGGTCCATTGCGAGCACGACCGGCCGCGTGACGCCGTGCAGGGTCAGATCGCCGCTCACGGCATAGCCGTCGGCAGTCTTCGCGATGCTCTTGCTCACAAATGTCATGGTCGGGTACTTGGCGACTTCAAAGAAGTCTGCGCTCTTCAGATGAGTGTCGCGCTGTGGCACGCCGGTATCGACGGTGGTTACGTCGACGGTGGCCTTGACCGATGCCTTGCTCAGGTCTGCCGGATCGAGTGTGATCTCGCCGGTAACGCCGCCGAAGTGGCCTTGCACGTTCGAAAGGCCCATGTGGCGGATAGAGAACTGCGCGGCCGAGTGGGCCGGGTCGATCGTCCACTGTGTGGCTTGTGCCGAGGCAGCAAGTGTGAGCGGAAGACTCGCCGCGGCGATCGTGCAGAGACGAAGGGACGATGGGAAAAAAGAGTGCACGGGGGCTCCTGAAAACGGCCATGACATCGGCCGTGTCAAAACCATACACGTTAATCCGAAATCTTGATGACAAGGATTCTTCGAAAGGGGCAGTGAAACGAACGACACTTACGATGCTGGCGCGGAGGGCAGTTCCTCGTTCGGGTCCTCAGCTGCTTTTGCAGTCCGGCTCCCGACTGGCTTGCGCTTTTTTGCCGCGGTATGGCCAGCATGGCCATTGACCGCTGGCTTGCGCCGGGTCGGCGTCGCTTTGCTCGTCCCACCACTCGCACGAGCAGGCGTGCTGCGCTTGCCCTCGCCCAAACGAACCGGATCCGGGATCTGCTCGCGCGAGGTGCGCCCCTCTGCCAGGTGCATGAAAAAGTCCTGGGCTGAGAAGGCTGGCTTGCCCGAAGGAGCAGTGACCCGGCGATAATCACCGTCGGGCAGAAGGATGCGTGTCTTCGCGGTGTCCGCAAGGTAGGCAGCCAGAATCTCGTCGCGCAGCCGTGAGCGAAGCTGCGGGTCCTGGATGGGGAACATCACCTCACAGCGCTCGAGGAGGTTGCGCGGCATCCAGTCTGCGGAGCCGCACCAGATCTGCTCATCCCCGCCGTTCGCGAAGGCGAAGATGCGACTGTGCTCGAGGAAGCGCCCCACGACCGAGCGGACACGAATGCGCTCGCTCAGGCCCTTCACGCCGGGGCGCAGCGAACAGATGCCGCGCACAATCAGGTCGATCTCGACCCCAGCCTGCGAAGCCTCATAGAGCGCCTCTACCACGCTCTTCTCGAGCAGCGAGTTCATCTTCCCGATGATCCGCGCGGGCCGACCATTGCGGGCGTGCTCGGCTTCGCGGCGAATCATCTGGATGGTGCCTTCCGCAAGCGTGAGCGGCGCGACGAGCAGTGGTGAGTAGTCATCCGACTCAGAGTGCGCGGTCAGGTAATTGAAGACCGCCTGCATGCTCGCTGTGATCGCCGGGTCGCACGTCAGCAGGCTGATGTCGGTGTAGAAGCGCGCGGTGTTGGGGTTGTAATTGCCCGTGCCCAGGTGCGCGTAGCGCCGCGTGACACCGTCCTCATCGTGCCGCACCATCAGGGCCAGCTTGCAGTGCGTCTTCAGCCCGACGATGCCATGGAACACCTGGACGCCAGCGTCTTCGAGGTTGCGCGCCCAGCGGATATTCGAGGCCTCATCGAAGCGAGCCATCAGCTCAACAACGACGGTGACCTCTTTGGATTGCGCGGCCTCGATCAACGCCGTGAACATCGGCGAGTCGGCGGAGGTCCGGTAGAGCGTCTGCTTCATCGAGAGCACGTTTGGGTCATCCGCGGCCGACTCGATGAAATGCACCACGCCGTCGTAGGAATCGTAGGGGTGATGCAGCAGGATGTCGCGGCGGCGAATTTCGTCGAAGATGCTCGCCGAGTTGCGATTCATGCGCAGCTCACGCGGTGCGAATGGCGGGTACTTCAGGTCAGGCCGCGGCGTCTCGCTGTAGAGCGTCATCAGGCGCGACAGGTTGACCGGCCCGTCGGTGCGCACCACCTGCGACTCGTCCAATTCGAAGTTCACGCGCAGGCGGTCGATGATCTCGGGGTCTGCGCCCTTCTCCACTTCCAGGCGCACCGCGTCGCCCTTGCGGCGATTGTGCAGCTCCGTGCGCACGCTCTCGAGCAGCGAGCGCGTCTCTTCCTCCTGCAAGTACAGATTGCTGTTGCGTGTCACCCGGAAGGCCGCGGCTGAGAGAACTTCATACCCGCGATACATGCGCGCGGCGTTTGCCTCGATCAGTTCGTGCAGGAAGATGAAATCGGTATTACTGTCCGGTGAATACACGGGCACCAGGCGGGGCAGCGCGCGCGGCACCGTGACCACGCCCAGCACCGTGCCGGCCTGCGACTTTCGCTTGCTGCGCAACAGCAGCGCCAGGCACAGCGCCTTGTTCAGCACGCGCGGAAACGGGTGCGCCGGGTCCAGCGTGACCGGCGTCAGCAGCGGATCCACCTCACGCTGATAGAACTCCGAGGCGTGCTCCAGTTGCTCCGCGCTCATGTCGGCGTAGTTCAGCACGCGGATGCCCGCCGCATGAAGTGCGGGACGGAGTGACTGGTTCCAGCAGTGGTACTGGCTCTCGACGAAGGTGCGCAACTCGGCGGTGTCGCGCTCGAAGGTCTGCTCCGGGGTCAGGCCGTCCGGACCCGGCTCGTTGTAGCCATCCTCGATGCGCTGCATGACGCCAGCCACGCGGATCTCGACAAACTCGTCGAGGTTGGACGCGGTAATCGCGAGGAACTTGACCCGTTCGAGCAGCGGGTTCGCCGAATCTTCGGCCTCCTGCAACACGCGTCCGTTGAAACGCAGCCAGGATTCATCGCGGCTGAAGAAGAGCTGTTCACGTGTGGAAGGTTTTGCCGGCATCCAGATCCTGCTGGTACATCCGCTCGATCAATACAGCATACCCGCTCCGGCTACGATGAATTTTTCACCCGATGCTGGTGAGAATCACCTGTTCGGATGCGCTTTTCGCTCCTGCGAAACGTCTCTTCGCTCGAAGCGAGACGTATCGAAAGCCTGCATTGACCTGCTGCCTCGCCGGGCGGAGGATTGTAAGATCAGAGTGCGCCAATTGGCGGCGAGTGGAGGAAGTATGAGTCAGACCGAGACAGCCGTCCCCCAGAACCAGAGCGCTAGCGTGCCCCCAGCCGAAGGCTGCGGCGACGGCGCGGCGTTCGAAGCCACTGCCCGCGAACTCTACCAGACAGCCGCCCTGTTCCTCGGTCACGAAGGAGAGGCAACGGACCTGGTGGAGCAGACGCTGGCCAATGTCGATGTGGACCCGTGTGCTGAGCCGGGCATGGCGCGCCATGCAGTCATCGGCGACCTGGTCAGTCGCACCCTGGCACGTGCTGCGGCGAAGTGGCCCTCAGAGATGCACCCTACGGCGGCTGCCGATCTGCACGGCTGCGTCGAGACGGACGAGTTGAGCGCGGCCGGCGTTACGCAGGATCAGTTGAACGCACACCTCGAAGCCATGGTCTCCGGAGCCGGACGCAGTGGCATGCGTCAATGGCTGGAGAGCCTTGGCCCCGCCGAGCGCGTCGTGTTCGTGCTGCGTGCCGTGCTTGGACGCACCGGAACAGAGTCCACAGAACTGCTGCACCAGGCCACGTCCGACCCCTGGACCGAGGCCGAGGTGGGCGGGGCCTACCGCGCTGCACTGTGCTCGCTGGCCAGTTCGCTAGTTCACGCCAACTCGTCGGCTGCATCCTAGCCCGGCCGGCCTGACACTATCTGCGAGGTCCCTCAGACGCTTGCCTGCTGTCGAAATGCTCTCTTCTGGTGTGTCTCGTCATGGCTGCGGCACACTCTGCTAACTTTTAAGTCCTTGCGGCTTCAACAGCATCCAAGTGACGACGCGCATGTTTGTGAGCAAGAGAAAATCCTTAATCGAACCGATGGGTACTGATCTGCCTCGTGCGGACCGGCGCGGGCGGCATCTGGCCGTCATCCTGTTGCCGCTCCTGATCGCAGCCCCGGCTGCGCTGGCCCAGGCCAGAGCACGGGGTCGAGCTCGAATTCGAACTCTAACGACGCGGCGCCCCCGACGATCCCGGCCTTCCCAGCGCAATCGACGTTCCAGGGGAGTGTGGCCACACAGCCGGTTCAGCCGGGAGTCCTGCCGCTCGGCATCAAGGCGGCGGTTCTGCTCGGGCTCAGGAACAATCTGGGGCTAATCCTCTCCGGAACCAACCAGAACCAGGCCGGCGGACAGCGGCTGCAGTACCTGCAGCGCCTTCTGCCAACGATCAACGGCACGTTCAAGGAATCGGTGCAGCAGGTCGACCTGCAGGCGCAGGGGCTGAAGATCCCAGGCTTCCCTGCCGTCGTTGGGCCGTTCTCCTATACGGACGTGCGCGGCACAGTGGACTGGACCTTATTGAGCGTGCCCTCGCTCGATAACTTCCTGGCGGCCCGTCACATTGCGAATGCCACGAAGCTCAGCTACGACGACGCGCGCAACCTGGTCGCCCTGAGTGTCGGCTATGCGTACCTCGCCTGCATCTCGGACGAGGCCAATATCGCCAACGATCAGGCGCAGGTCTCCTCGAGCAAGGTATCGCTTGACCAGGCGAATGCGAATCACGAGGCCGGCACAGCACCCGAGCTCGACGTGCTGCGCGCGCGTGTGGACTACCAAACACTGCAGCAGGCGCTGATTCGCGATCAGAACAGTTACGAGAAGGACAAGATTGCGCTGGCGCGCGCCGTCGGGCTGCCGCTCGAGCAGAAGTTCGAGCTAAGCGACCGGCTGCCGTTTGCGCCGCTCGACAGCATTCAGCCGGATGAGGCGCTGCGCGTTGCCTACTCGACCCGCAAGGATCTGCAGGCTTTACAGTCCCAGGTCAAGGCCGCGGAAGAGAGCCGCCGCGCCGCCACCGCGGAGCGCTATCCCAAGGTGACGTTCAACGGCGACTACGGGGACATCGGGCCCACGCTGGGGCATTCGCACGGCACGTTCGACGCGGTCGGGCAGGCCAGCGTGCCGATCTTCGAAGAAGGCCGGCTGCGTGGCGATGCTCGCATCACGCAGGCCCAGCTCGACGTGCAGCGCGCGCAGCTAAGCGATCTGCGCGGCCAGATCAGCGCCGACATTCACGACGCGTTTCTCGATCTGAACTCGGCCGCACAACTGGTCGAGGTAGCGCGCAGCAACATGCAGCTCGCGGGCCAGACATTGAGCGATGCCCAGGAGCGGTATGCTGCCGGGGTCAGTGACAATCTAGCGGTGGTGCAGGCGCAGGCCAGCGTGGCGCAGGCCAGCAGTCAATATGTCGCCAGTCTTTATCAGCACAACGTGGCCAAGCTCTCACTGGCCCGCGCCATGGGCGTAATAGAGACGCGGTATCAGGAATTCCTCGGAGGAAAGTGACGTGGCGGAACAGGATCCGGAGTCCGGACGGGCCGGCGGCGCAGCGGTAGCAGAGCAGGGCGAAGATCAGGAACAACGCGAACGACCGCAGAAGAAGCGGCGCCGCAGCTTTATCCTCTTCTTCGTGGTGGCAGTCCTGGTCGTGGGCGCACTGTTGTATTACTGGCACTCGACGTTTTACGAAGACACCGACGACGCGCAGGTAGCTGGTCACATCATCCAGCTCAGCGCGCGTGTCCAGGGCCACGTCATCAACGTGCCCATCCGCGAAAACCAATACGTGCCGGCCGGCACGCTGATCGCCGAGATCGATCCCCACGACTACGAAGTCGTCGTGGCCCAGGACGAGGCCAATCTCGAGGCCTCCGAGGCGAACTACGAATCGGCCAAGGTGAACGTGCCCGTCTCGGACATTCAGTCAGGGACAAGCATCTCCTCAGCGCAGGCGAATGTGCTCGCATCGGATGCGCAGATCAAGCGTGCACAGCGTCAGCTCGATCAGGCGAATGCGGCGGTCGCGCAGGCTGAAGCCAACAACGTCAAGGCGCAGCTTGACCTAAAGCGCTACAGCACGCTGGTCGCGAAGGACGTGATCTCCAAGCAGCAGTACGATCAGGCAGTCGCGACGGCCCAGGCCGATGAAGCCGCCGTGGTCTCTGCCAAGGCAGACGCGGCAGGGGCGCAGGACCAGATCGCTGTCTCGCGTCAGAACCTGATCGTCTCGCAGGCGCAGCAGCGCAATGCAGCCTCTGGCCCCCGGCAGGTCCAGGTGCAGAAGGCCAAGGCCGATCAGGCCGCAGCACAGGTGGAGCAGGCGCGCGCAGCGCTCAACCAGGCGAAGCTCAACCTCAGCTACACAAAGATCGTCGCTCCGGTTGCCGGCATCATCACCTCGAAGAACGTCGAGGTCGGCCAGAATGTCTCGGTCGGTCAGAACCTCGTCACGCTGGTTTCGCTCGACGATCTCTGGGTCACCGCCAACTTCAAGGAGACACAGCTACACCTGATGCGTCCCGGGCAGGAAGTGAAGGTTCACGTTGACCTGAACGGCCGCGAGTACAAGGGCCGCGTCACACAAGTCGGAGGCGCAACCGGCTCGATGCTGAGCTTGTTCCCACCGGAGAATGCCACCGGCAACTACGTCAAGGTCGTGCAGCGTATTCCGGTGCGCATCGACTTCGAAGACCTGGCGAACCAGGACCGCGACCACACGTTGCGCCCCGGCCTGTCGGTCGAACCCACCGTGCGCGTCAAGGAATAGGGCGGGCCACAAACAACCAGGGTCCGGCTCTCTGCCGGACCCTTTTCTTCTGCCATAAAGGCCCATCCACCTTCTGGGGCCGCCTCCTCCTCAACTCTGCTTTGTTCGTCGAGACAATGCTGGTGTAAATCCGTTTCGCTCCGCTCGAAAGCGCCACCGCTGCCTTTCTGCGCCGGCCTGGGATGGCGCGCATCCAACCAAGCGAAACGGAGGAATCGATGAGCAGCAATGCATTGAAAGAGCAGTCCCGCACAGACCAGTCTTCGGCACAGACGAGCGGGCGCAGCGGCGCCAAGACTGGCGACCTGATCACGCCGAATTGGCGGCAGAACGCGCGCACCATCCAGAAGTACGGCACCGTCATCCAGGATCTGCCGATCGGGCTGGACGCGAAGGCGCGGGAAGAGATCGCCGGCAGGCTGAACCTGTTGCTGGCTGACACGATCACGTTGCGCGACCTCTACAAGAAGTCGCATTGGCAGGTGGGCGGCCCCACCTTCTACCAGTTGCACCTGCTCTTCGATAAGCATGCAGGCGAGCAGTCCGAGCTGGTGGACGAGATTGCAGAGCGCATCCAGATTCTCGGCGGCGTCAGCCTGGCCATGGCGCACGACGTAGCCGCGAACACCCGCATCGAGCGCGTGCCGATCGACCGCGAAGAAGTGCCGGTACAGATCTCGCGCCTGCTCGAAGCGCACCACCTTATCCTGAAGGACGCGCGCGATATCGCCGAACGCGCGGACGACCTGCAGGACGTGGGCACCAACGACTTGATGGCGTCGAGCGTCGTCCGCACAAACGAGATGGAAGTCTGGTTCGTGAGCGAGCACCTCGTGGAGATGCCGCTGGTCGTAGCCAAGTAGTACGCGCCTAACCCAAACCGAGTGGTCCGGGGCTCCCCGTGCCACTCGGCGGGCTTGCTCGTGACGCTTATCTTGGCCCGCACCAAGAATCAAGTCCTTTTTCGCTGCTGGCACATCTATCCTTTGGGTGCAGAAGGCCCATCGCTATGCCGGTCGCGCTTGATTTCTTTGTCCATCACGCTTACCTGATCCTGTTCGCCTGGATTGCGCTCGAGCAGATCGGGCTGCCGATCCCCAGCGTGCCGCTGCTGCTGACGGCGGGCACGCTAAGCGCCACGCATCAGGTCAGCCTGCCGCTGGTGCTAACCACCAGCGTCGCCGCCTGCCTGGTCAGCGATTCGATCTGGTATCTCATGGGCGTGCGCCACGGTGGCGTCATGGTCCGGGTCGTCTGCAAGCTGTCCTTTGAATCCGCAGCCTGTGTGCGCCGCACCGGAGACTTCTTTCAACGCTGGGGAGCGCGCGCCCTGCTGCTGGCGAAGTTCATTCCTGGGCTGGGTGCCGTGGCCGCGCCGATCGCGGGCCAGAGCCGCATGCCGTACATGCATTTCCTCGCATTCGATGCCGCAGGCGCGCTGCTCTGGAGCCTCACGGGCACGCTGATCGGCCGGTTCTTCGGCGATGTCCTGAAGCGGCACCCCGGGGCGCTCGCCGAGGTCGGACATTCCGCAGGTGCGCTCTTCGTATTGCTGCTGCTGAGCTTCTTCTGCTATCGCATCTATCGCCAGCGGGCTTTCCTGCGCCAGATTCGTGGCGCGAAGATCGAACCCGAGGAGTTGAAATCGAAGCTCGACGCTGGCGAAGAGATTTACATCGTCGATCTGCGCCATCCACTCGACTACTTGCCTGACCCGCGCCGGCTCCCGGGTGCCGTGCTGTTCAAACCCGACACGCTGGTGGCTGACGGAGAGCGCATTCCCCGCGATCGCGACGTTGTTCTCTACTGCACATGCCCCAGTGACGCGACCAGCGCGCGCACCGCTCTCCGCTTGCGCAGTCTAGGCATCTATCGGGTGCGACCGCTGCACGGCGGCTACGACGGATGGAAGAACCTCGGCTATCCGCTCGAGCCAATGGAACAACAGCAGACCGTGGCATGACCGTCCAGAGGGGTTCACCCCTGGCGTGGTGTCCTTAGGGATGCGATCACGGTCGGCGGCCTACTCGGCATTACGATGATTGTGTGATCAGCAGGCCATGAGCAGCACCGCGTCAAAGGCTCCATTGTTGAGGGCACACCCGATCCCCTGCCATTCGCTACGATAGGCATGTCAGGAGAGTCCATTGGCTTATCACGATCTGCGCGACTGGGTTGCGCACCTCGACAGCGCCGGCGAACTGAAGCGCATTCGCGAAGAAGTCAGCCCCATCCTCGAGATCACCGAGATCACCGACCGCGTCTCGAAGTTCGGGCGTCGCGGTGCGCCCATCAAGTCCGGAGCCAAACCTGCGGCGTACGCGCCGGGCGGCCCGGCACTGCTGTTCGAACGGATCAAAGGCCACCCCGGCCATCGCGTGCTGATCAACCAGTTTGGCAGCCTGCGCCGCATGCAATTAGCACTCGAAACGGACGACCTCAACGCGATCGCCGGCCGCATCTCCGCGCTGCTTGAGATGAAGTCGCCCGAAGGCATGCTGGGCAAGCTGAAGATGCTGCCCGTGCTTGCCGAGGTCGGAAAGTTTTTCCCGAAGACCGTCTCCGCGCGACAGGCCGCCTGCAAGGAAGTGATCCTGCGCGACCGCTTCGATCTGCTCGACTTCCCTGTTCTGCAGTGCTGGCCGCTCGATGGCGGCAGGTTCATCACGCTGCCGCTCGTGATCACACGCGACCCTCGCCACAACCGGCGCAACATGGGCATGTATCGCATGCAGGTCTACGACGGCCAGACAACGGGCATGCACTGGCAGCGGCAGAAGGTGGCAGCAGAGCACTTCCGTGAGCGCATGCGCAAAGCAGCGACGGGCGAGAGTGGCAGCCTGACGGCGGCTCTTGATCTGATGTCCGCAACCGACGGTGGCAGCACACGATCGTCAACAAACGTGGCGGGCATGCCAGCCGTCGCGACTACTGCCTTGCGCGGCGAGCGCATGGAGGTCGCGGTTGCGATCGGCACCGATCCGGCGACCACGTTTTCGGCCATCGTGCCCGCGCCGCCCGAGGTGGAGGAGTTCCTGATCGCGGGCTTCCTGCGCCAATCACCCGTAGAGCTCGTGAAGTGCGAGACAGTGGACCTCGAAGTACCGGCGCATGCCGAGATCGTGCTCGAGGGCTATGTCGAGCTCGGCGAGCTGCGCTCGGAAGGACCCTTCGGCGACCACACCGGCTTTTACACGCTGCCGGATGACTACCCCGTGTTCCACATCACGTGCATCACGCATCGCAAGGACCCGATCTACGCAGCCACCATCGTGGGCAAGCCGCCGATGGAGGACGCGTGGATGGGGCTTGCGGTCGAGCGCATTTTCCTGCCGCTGATGCGGCTGACCGCGCCGGAGATCATCGATGTGCACCTGCCGCCCGAGGGCGTCTTCCATAACCTGATGATCGTGTCGATCCGCAAGAGCTACGCCGGACAGGCGCGGAAGGTGATGAGCGCGATCTGGTCGCTGGGCCAGGCGATGTTTACCAAGTGCATTCTGGTCGTCGACGAAGATTGCGATGTGCAGGATCTTGCGGAAGTCACACTGCGGGTGACGAATAATATCGATCCGGAGCGCGACATCCAGTTCACCATGGGCCCGATAGATTCTCTCGACCACGCCTCACGTTTGCCCAACTACGGCAGCAAGATGGGTGTCGATGCCACGCGCAAGTGGCCGGCGGAGGGCTTTGGACGACCGTGGCCGCCCATGATCGAGATGGACAACACGACCCGCGATCGTGTCGACGCGATCTGGAAGAAGCTCGGGATCGAACGATGACGGGGCGTCGGGTCCTCGAATTTTTCGCTCTGGCTGTACTCTTTCTGTGCGCGCGCGGAGTCAACGCGCAGTCGATCGAGAACTTCCGCTGGCTCGACCTGCACCAGGGCGGCGACACGGAGACCATCGTGACGCGCGCACTTGTCAGCGAGCCGTATACGTCACTGCGCGAGATCGGCTACATCGGCCTGCCGCCCCGCGAGGAGCCCATGGCAGCACCGCGCCCGGTTACGCCCGCTGCACCGGTGAACCCGTCGCGGCTACCGGTGCCTCGCGATGCGCACCTGCTGGTGATTACGGCGCTGCGTACGAACCCTGCGGCCCTGCCAGACGATGATGTGCTCAGCGTCTATGACGTGAACCAGCGGCAGATCACCGCGACGCTGCTGCTGCGCGGGCCTGGGCTGCGCCTGCTCGGCTGGCTCCGGCTGTGGCGCGAGGGCAGCCCGGAGCTCATCGCGACGTACAACGACTGCGTGGAGTGCCAGCGCACCACGTTCTTCAGCACCTTTTACATCGACCTGAAAACGCACCAGTGGCAGGCGCGGTGGCCACGATCCATGACCGGTGCGCCCATCTTCTCCGAGGGCCAGGAGGCCAATGGCGGTCAGCAGGTGTACGGGCTGCTGGATGACGAAGCCGGCCGCGTCGTCCTCGGGACATGGGTGCATTTCAGCGGCCGAGGCCGCGCGGACAGCGACATCGTCTACACGTACCGGGTGGAGAACTACGGCTCGCACGAGGCCGGGCAGCCGCTCTATGGAACACAGGCGCGCGCGATGGAACAGCGGCTGTGCCAGGGCCAGGGCGTCGTCTTCGGCTTGGCAGACGGCCAGGATGGCCCACTGTGTCGCGCACTCGGCATCACCAGCACACCGCAGAGCACGGCCACGCGACGGCGTCACCGCGAACGTTAACGGAACTTGAACGCTCTACTCGAGGTTAGCGATGAGCCGCTCGAGCGACCGTTCGAGATGGCTGACCTCTTCCGCAGTGAGAGTACGCAGCATGCGCTTCTCCAGACGGCGGGCGACGGTGCGAGCTCGCGCGAAGAGGCGCTTGCCTTCCGGCGTGAGTGAGGCCAGCAGCACGCGGGCGTTCTCGGGATGCGGTGTACGTCGGATCCAGCCGCGACGCTCCGCGTCTGCCAGCAGCACCTGCGTGCTCTGCGGGGTGACACGGCAGTAGCGCGAGATCTGGGCTCCGCTGCGCGCCGCATCCGGCTCCTCTGCAAGCGCGGCCATCATCATCAACTGCGCCGTTGTCACCTTGAGCGGCCGAAGCGCCTCATCCACATGATCACGAAAGAGCACAGTGAGGCGCTTGACCAGGCGCAGGACACCCCCGGGCGGCACGAGGGACGCCCCCTTCGACGAATCTGCTTTTCTCGCCGTGGACATATCAGTCTCCTGATACTCTATCAGGGTCCTGATGAGCGATCACTGGAAGCCGAGTCATAATCCGTGGGCCGTGGCGCTCACCGTCACGCTGGCGACGTTCATGGAGGTGCTCGATACCTCAATCGCCAACGTGGCGCTGCCCCACATGGCGGGCTCGCTTGGCGGCAGCCAGGAGGAGGCGACCTGGGTCCTGACCAGCTACCTGGTCTCAAGCGCGATCGTGCTTCCCATCTCCGGCTGGCTCGCGAACCGGTTCGGACGCAAGCGCTTCTACATGACGTCCGTCGCGATCTTCACAATCTGCTCTTTTCTATGCGGCATCGCGACGACGCTGCCGTTACTGATCTTTGCGCGCATTCTGCAGGGCATCGGCGGTGGTGGACTTGCTCCGAGCGAGCAGGCCATTCTCGCGGATACCTTTCCGATCGAGAAGCGCGGCCAGGCCTTTGCTGTTTACGGCATGGCCGTGGTGGTTGCGCCGGCGATCGGCCCCACGCTTGGCGGCTACATCACAGATAACCTCAACTGGCACTGGATCTTCTTCATCAACATCCCGTTCGGTCTACTCTCGCTGTACCTATCGAACCGCATGGTCGAAGATCCGCCGTACCTGAAGGAGCGCATGAGCCGCCCCGGCTCGATCGATGCGATGGGCCTCGGGCTGATCGCGCTGGGCGTCGGCTGCCTGGAGTATGTCTTCGATCGTGGCCAGGAGAAGGACTGGTTCGGTGACCCGACGATCACAGCACTTGCGATTCTTGCGGCCGTGCTGCTGATCACCTTCGTTATCTGGGAGTGGCGACACCCTGATCCGATCGTCGACCTGAAGCTGCTGCGCATTCGTAACTTTGGTACAACGATATTCCTGCAATTCATTCTCGGAATGGTGCTGTTCGGCTCTACGGTGCTGATCCCGCAGTTTCTGCAGACACTGCTCGGTTACACGGCCGAGCGATCCGGCATGGTGCTCTCGCCCGCCGGGTTCACCATGATGGTCACGATGTTTATCGCCGGCCGGGTCATCGGGAAGATCGATCCGCGCCTGCTGGTCACGATCGGCTATCTGATCACTGCGATCGGCCTGCTGAACCTGACGCGGCTCGACCTGGGCGCGAGCTACGCGCACGTCACGATGTGGCGCGTGTATCAGGTGCTGGGGCTCGCCTTCATCTTCATCCCCATCAGCACGCTGAACTACATCGGCGTACCGCAGGAGAAGGGGAACCAGATCTCCTCGCTGTCGAACTTCGCGCGCAACCTGGGTGGCAGCATCGGCACTGCCCTGCTGACCACATACCTGGCACGCAGCGCGCAGGTGTATCAGCAGGGTATGGCAGCGCACATCACACCGGACGGGCGCACCTATCGCAACTACGTCGGCGTGACGACCGCAGGACTGATGCGGTTGGGGCAGACTGCGCAGCAGGCCTCTCAGGTGGCCTTCGGCCGTGCGTACACCCAGATGCTGCGGCAATCCGCAATGCTGAGCTATAAAAATGCGTTCTTCATCCTTAGCATCACGGTCTTCTGCCTGTCGCCGCTGCCCTTTATCATGAAAAAGCCACCGCGCATGGCGAAGCGTCCGCTCGACGCCGCTCACTAGAGGCGGCGAGCGATACACTCCCGATGAGGTGAGAAGCGCCATGCGTCACGATCAACTCATCCATGAGCAGTTCGGCAGCACCGCCCAGGCTTATCTCGACAGCCCGACGCATGCTTCCGGAGATGACCTTGAGTGGCTGACACACGAGGCAGCTGCGCAACCGGGTGCCGCGATGCTCGACCTGGGCTGCGGGGCCGGCCACGTCAGCTTCGCGATCGCGCCGCATGCGGGATCACTTATTGCGTGCGATCCGACGCCGGAGATGATTGCGCTGGTGCGCCAACAGGCTTCAGCCCGTGGCTTCGCTCATCTCACGACCGCCCTCGCCGGTGCAGAACATCTGCCCTTCCCTGACGGGCAGTTCGATGTCGTGATGAGTCGGTACAGCGCTCACCACTGGCGGGCTTTACCCGCCGCTCTGCACGAGGTGCACCGCGTGCTTCGCCCGGGAGGACGCTTTCTACTCGTCGACACCGCTGGTGGGGACACGCCGCTGCTCGACACCTGGCTGCAGGCGATTGAGCTGCTCCGCGATCCCTCTCACATTCGCAACTACAGTGAGGACGAATGGATCGCGCTGCTGGCCGGCGCGGGATTTCGGGCCATGGTGAAACAACGGCTTCCACTCACGCTCGACTTCGCGAGCTGGACTGCACGCATGCGCACACCACCCGAGCGGATCGCCGCCATCCAGTCTCTGTGGTCTGCTGCGCCGGCTGAAGTGCTGGCGGCTTACCGGGTTCAGCCGGACGGCACCTTCACCATTGGGAAGTTGCTGCTGAGTGGCGAACGCCCTCTGGCCTGACCGCTCCGCCGGTGTTCACCTGGCGCACGGGACAACTGTCGGCCGGTTGAGCGCGCTCTACACTGGAGTGTGCCCTCACTCTTCGCCAAGGCGCTCCGCTACTGGCACCTGCTCAGCCTGGATGCACCCACGGTTGCAGGTCTGTGGTGCTGGGCGTTCGGCATTGCGGCCCGCCTGCACCTCGCGCTCTCGCTGCCCGTGGCGCTCGCCATGGGAACCTGGCTGTTTTACGTCGCGGACCGCCTGCTCGATGCGCACCTCGCGCCTGCGGAGATGCTCCGGGCTCGCCATCACTTTCATCGCGATCACCAGGCCGCCTTTCTAATTGCCGCAGCGCCGGTCGCGCTCGCACTTGCCGTGCTGGTGGCGCACATGCCGCGCTCGCTGCTGCTCGACTACATCGTGCTCGGCCTGCTCTCGCTTGCCTACCTGGCCTGCGTCCACCTGCCGGCACGCCCGCTGCGCTGGTTCCCCAAGGAGTTTGCAGTCGCTCTCCTTTTCGCCGCAGCGACCGCGCTGCCCGCGTGGGATGAGGCACGGCGCCGGGCAGCAGGTATGCCGCGCGCCCATCCGCTCTTGCTGCTCTGCCCGCTGTTCGCCGCGCTCTGCTGGCTAAACTGTATGGCGATCGACGAGTGGGAGGCGGAGCGGCAGCCGCGGCTCCGGCACGCACCGCAACTCGCGCTGCTCACGGCAGTTGCGGGTCTGCTCTGCCTGGGCGGCTTGTTCAACGATGGCGCACGCGCACTGGCCATGCTCGCTGCGGGCAGCGCGACATTGTTTCTGCTACTCGATCGCTCGCGGCTGAAGGTGAGCGCCAGACGCATTGCGGCCGACCTGGTGCTGCTAACGCCTCTGCTGCTGCTGGCGGTGCATCCTGGGGCACGCCCGCATTCACCAGCCACTGTGCAGCGCCGCGCCTGAGATGGCGGCTGACTTCGACCGGTTGGCAACCATCTATTCCCTGCTAGAGCACTTGAGCTTTGGTCGGTATCTGCATAAGAACAGAACGCTTCGTATCACAAGCTACATGCGTGCTCGCTCTCGGGCGCTGATCTATGGGGACGGGGATGGACGCTTCCTAAAGGAACTGCAGGCGGCCGCCCCTGAGATGAAAGTCACTGCCGTCGACGGTAGCGTGGCCATGCTGCGGGCGGCGCAAAGACGCCTGCCAGCGGCTACCGATGTGACCTTTGTGCACGCCGACGCGCTGGACTACTCACCGGATACAGAGGCTCAGTACGACCTCGTGGTCACGCACTTCTTTCTCGACTGCTTTGATGAAACGGGGCTCGACCAGCTGCTCGATCGCGTGGACCCGGCGGTGGCTCCGGGGGCGCTCTGGATCGTCTCTGATTTTGCGATACCGGCGCGACCGGCGCTGCTCCGGCTGACGGCGCGCGCGCTGGTTCGCGCTCTTTACCTGGGCTTTCGCATCCTGACCGGGCTTCGCGTGCAGCGGCTTCCGGATCATGCGCGGGTGCTGCGCGAGCATGGATGGCGTCTGCTGGACCGGCAGGATCTGCTGAGAGGTCTGCTGATCAGCGAAGTGTGGCAGCGTTCCACAGAGGAGCGGGCAACGCTGCTCGTGCCGGACCGCTCCCACTTGCTATGACCCTTCCCCATGGTGCCTGCACGCACGACGAGGATCGCGGCAGGCTGCTGATGGGCGGCTTTCCCGGCACGCCGCCTGACGTACTGCCCGATCCTTACCCACCGCCCGGCCCGGAGCCGGACGGCCCTGGGTTTCCCGAGCCTGACCCAGATCCCGACCCGTCACCACTCGATCCGGAGCCGAGCCCCGCACCGCTCAACTGAGCGCCGCGCGCGTTAGGGCGTGTGTGTTTTGCTGGCGATGTCCGGCGGCAACGAACTGTTGCGATTGCGCAGCCACTCGAGTGTCACGCTGTTGCGTGTCTGCTTGCGCACTGTTTTGTCCTTCAGGCTGGGCATGTAGATCTCAAGCCCGGCCTGAGCCGTCATCCGCGTGTCACCATGAACAAGTTGCGACTGATAGTTCACCAGGTCCAGGTCGAACCAGGGTTCATTCGCCGCGTCGATCATCGTCAAGTCAACGTGGTGCATGGTCAACTTGCCGAAGTCGAGCGCCCCGTTCCGGAAGCGTAGAAAATTGTGCCACTGCGCCAGTGACGGATCGTCCGGCGCACTCCCGTAGATCACTTCAATGTCCGGCACCTGCACGTGCACCTTCGTGATCTGCCCGTGGATGTGGGGTGGCGGCAAAAGCTTCTCCGTATCGAAGATCAGGTCGTTACCGTCCACGGTGAGCCCGGGCATTTTGGGATCTTTCACCAAGTCCGCAATCTTCACGTCCAGCCCGCCCAGGATGGCCTTCATCGGGATTTTCAGGATCGAAATCTTGTTCACGTGGAAGCGGATCAGGCCGCTCTGGGTTGGTGAAGGTGTACCAGTGATCTCGATCGGCAGCGAGATCATCTTCTTCACCGTTCCGCGAATCTTCAATTGCTCGCCATCGGGCGCGATGGTCAGGTTATGCAACGGCGAGCCTTTGTCGATCGAGTGGTTCAGGAAGTTCGAGATATCGCCGATATTGGCGCGGATGACGCCTTTCTTCAGTTGGAAGACAAACGAGTCCGGATCATCGAAGGTGGGGTTGATCTGCTCGTGCGTGCGCACCATCTCGCCTGAGATCCAAACCACATAGATACGGAAATCCGGTCCTTTGCGCAGCAACAGATTGTGCGCGTAGACGAGTGTGGGTTCGAGGTCGTCAAGCCGTGGCGTGCCCATGCCGTGCTGGCCATTGTCCGCGCTCGCGGTCGCGGGTACGTCGGCTGCGGCCTGGGTCGTCGGCTGCCACAGCCGCCAACCCGCAAAGATTCCGAGCGCAAGCGCTAGAACAACTGCAGCCAGCCCGATGGCTAGAGCCCGTACGCGCGGAATGGAATGACTCATCGGCACTTTGTGATGCGTTTCGGAGAGGAAGGGGTGTCGATGCAGTCACCGTGGGAGGTACTTGGTGAATTGTTACAATGAAGTTACAGCCGGTGAAGAACCGCGCCGTGCACCCCAGTCTATGATCGTCTATCTGCTGCGTCATGCAAGCGCCGGAACCCGGCGCGCGAATCCCCTGCTGGACCGAAAACGCGGACTCGACAAGGAAGGCAAAGGACAATGCCTCCTCGTCGGAGCCTACCTGAATGCCATGCGCGTCGGCTTCGACGCCATCCTCTCAAGCCCACTGAAGCGATCGCTCCAGACTGCATCGATGGTTGCAACGGAGATGGGCTTCGAACAACAGATCCGGATCGCCCCGTGCCTGGAGCCGGATGGCCGCTTCCAGGACTTCGAGGCCATGCTGGCAGGCTATGGACCGCAGGAGACGCTACTGATCGTGGGCCACAACCCTAACCTGGCGCAGTTTGCCGGCTCGTTGATCGCCGGACAAAACGGCCTGCGCGCGAGCGTACGGCTGCGGAAGGCAGCATTGGCGCGCATTGACCTGGGACGGCGTCCGGGGCAGTTGCTCAGCCTGGTCGACACCCGCCTGCTCCGCGCCTTTCAGGCGAGCGTGGCAAAGAGTTCGCGGCGGAAGATCTCGCGAAAGTAGTCCGCTTCCTTCCGCAATGACCAGAGCTCGAGCTCCGCGCCGGTCCTGCCAGGCTGTAGTTCGAGCAGCACCCGCTTGGGATAGAGCCGCACCGTCACGCGGCGCACGTCGCTGGCGCGGTCCTGATTGAGCGCGACCGCCAGCCGCAGCAGCACGATGGCTCGCTTCACATTGTCATGCTCGGCTGGCGCAATGTAGCGAAACGCGCGATCCTGCGGCGCCGGACGCGATTTGCCGAGGTAGCGCGCAATGCCGGAGACGATGGCGCGCTGCTGCGGGGTAAACCCGTACAGTTCCGATCCGGCGATGATGTACTGCGTGTGCCGGTGATGGCCCTGGTAGTTGATGTACTTGCCGACATCGCGCATCATCGCGGCCGCATCCAGCCACTGCCGATACTCGGGCGGGAGCTGGTGCAGGCGCTCCAGGTCACGAAAAAGCTGCGCGGCATGCGCGCGCACCGGCTCCGCGCGCCGCTGGTCCACGCCATAGCGCTTGCAGGTGGCGAGCACGCTTTCCCAACGATCGCGCTCGATCTGCTGATGCGCCGTGGTGTGGGTGTCCTGCTCGGCCAGCATCTGCGCGAGAATGCCGTCGCGCAGCCCTAAGGGTGAGTAGCGGAAGCCGGTCAACCCGAGATGCTCCAGCACCTGGGCGTAGACCTCGGCCCCAGCCACGATGATCTCGGAGCGGCGTGGGCCCACACCAGGGACGCGGCTGCGCTCCTCGTTCACCATCCTGGGCAGCTTCTTCGCCAGCCTGCGAATCTCCTCTGTGCTAGCAACGCGCTTGCCGGACGACGTCTTCCCGTGTGCATCGGCGTGCACAATGGCGCGCTTCTTTGAGGGCGCGCCGGCTCCATTCTTGAGGGGAGCGCCGGCGGCCTGGAAGAGCGCAGCCGCGGTGCCGGAGGTTGCGATCACCTGCACATTGGTGAGCCGGCCGAAGCGCCGGCCCGCGCGGCCCAGCTCGCGCCGGATGAACTGCTTCATGCGCGCCAGGTCTTCCGCCGCAGGCTGGTTGATGTCCGAGAGAAACTCCTGGGTGAGCCGCACAGCGCCGAGAGGCAGGCTCATCGTCTCGATAATGCGGCGACGATCGGAGAGGGTGATCTCGCACGAGCCGCCGCCGAGATCAAGCAGCAGGCAACGGCCATCAGTGCCCGGTTCGCGCATGACGCCGCGATGGATCAGCCGCGCTTCTTCAAGTCCGGAGATGGTCTCGAGATCCCACCCGGTCTCGGACTTCACCCATGCCACGAACGCCTGCCCGTTGCGCGCGTCGCGCAGAGCAGCGGTGGCGACGGCACGAACGCGATCCGGTGCGGCCTGCTGGACTGCTTTGTAGAAGCGCTTCAGCGCGCTCAGCGTGTTCGCCATCGCCTCCGGCGAGATCATGCCCGTTTCGAAGACGCTCTCGCCGAGGCGTGTGACCTCGCGGTCCTCGTGCAGCGTCTTCAGGCGATGGTTCTCAACCGATGCGATCTTCAGCCGACAGGAGTTCGATCCGATATCGATGGCGGCGAGCGTCTGCATCTTGTTCTCGAACCTTACACGAGAGCGCGAACGATTGCTGTGTTCAGGGCTTACGCGCTGGTCCGGGCCTTCCGCTGCGTGCTGACGGAGGCTGCCCCGGCACGGCGCGCCGGCTTGCCGATGCGCTGCGCCTGCCACTCGCCGACGAACCGCCGGCCCATGGTTGCCGTCAGCCGCAGGGCCCGCTGATACGCCTTGTGCATGCGTGCGGTGAGCTCGTCATGCAGCGCGGCACCGTCGCTGCCCAGCGCCTCGCGCGCTTCAGCGGCCAGCACCTCCAGGTCATGCCAGTCACCAATCGAGTCCTGCACACGCTTGATTGCCTTCGCCACGGCCTGCGCCGCGGTGTCCGTGTTGTCGGACTCGGCGACATAGCGAGCCTTCTTTGCGCCCTTGCGGAAGTCATGCAGGTTGGCTGCATCCAGATGAGGCATCTGGTCCATAAGCCGCAGGTAGTCCTCGAGCGCAAGCTGGCCCGCGGAGCGCGGCTTGCGACCCGATACAGCAGGCACTGCGCCCACGGCAGTGATGAACCTCTGCTCTGCCTCGTGCAGCCGGCGACGGTGATCTTCGAGCGTGCCGACCAGATTTTCAGCCGCGTCTGTCCGCCGCGCGTGCAGCCAGCGATCGAGCAGGTGCGCCTGTTCGTAGAGTGGCGTCTTGCCCAGATCCGCGCTGCTGGCCTCCGCGACTGCCGCGGATAGATCATCGTGCTCGCCGAGATAGTGCTGACAGAGTAAGTCGCGATGCACATCGAGATCGCGCACTCGCCCGGCCGCGCGGCGCACCTTCTTCAACTGCTTCAGCCAGCGCTGACGCGCCTCCTCGACTGGCTCCTTGAGTCCGCGCGCGCCGGCCTCGCGGGCCAGCGTCTCGAGCGTAGCCTCCACGCGTCGCGTGCCGGTGCGCAGATGATGGACGGCTTCCACCTGCGGATCGTGTCCGCTGGCAAGACATTCGGCAAGCTCGTCGTGCATCTCGCGCGCAACTTCGCGCAGGTGCGATAGCCGCGCCGGCTGTGTTGCCGTTGCCTTCTTCTTCGACTGGTATCCTGCTGGTTCGCTCATGTCTCGCCCTATCGTACTTCCGGTGCAGACGGATGCCGCACCGGCCCGCTTTCTGTCCGACCGCCGGTCCTGGACCATCCTCCTCCTCGTCTGGATTGCCGTCCACTTCGCTGCGCTGTTTTCTCCGCCGCTGCTGGACGATGCAGACGCCGCCCACGCCAACGCCGCCCAGCATATGGCGCTCTCGGGCGACTGGGTGACGCTGCACATCAACGGCATCCGCTATCTCGAAAAGGCTCCACTGCCCTACTGGCTGACGGCCATCAACGACCTCATCTTCGGATATAACGTCTTCTCCGCGCACTTACCGATGGCGCTCGGTGTGCTCGCCATCGCAGCGCTGGCCTGGCACTGGACGTCACGCGCCTGGAATGCACGCGCTGCCTTCTATGCCGCGCTCATGCTGCTGACCGCAGTCGGCGTCTTCCTCTTCACGCGGATCGATATACCGGAGGCGCTGCTCAGCTTCTTCCTCGGGCTTGCGCTCTATAGCTTTCTGCTGGCACTTGAGGATCGCAGGCCCGCACTGTTCTATGTCGCGTGGGCGTCTGTGGCAGTCGCCATGCTCGCCAAAGGACTGATTGCTCCCGTGTTCTTCCTCGCTGCCGTGATCCCCTGGCTCATCATCACGGGCGAGTGGCGACGCTGGCGCGAGATGCGGTTCGTCACCGGACTCCTGACTTTTCTCGCCATTGCTGCGCCATGGCACATCCTTGCGGGGCTGCGCAATCCGGACCAGGGCAACCCCGTCGGCAGCATCCCTACGCCGGGGCACGTGCACGGCTTCTTCTACTTCTATTTCATCAACGAGCACGTGCTGCGCTTCCTCGGCAGGCGCTACCCGCACGACTACAACAAGCAACCAGGGTGGATCTACTGGGTCGGCCAGATCGCCTGGCTCTTACCGTGGAGCCTGTTCGTACCGCTGGTGGCGCGGCGTGCGTGGCGCACGCGTTCTGCATGGCTGACCGGACTGCAGGCGGCGGATCCGGTAGTACGCTTCCGCGCACGCAGCCTGTGGCTGCTGGCCTTCTACGCAGGGTTCCTGCTGCTCTTCTTTTCGCTCTCGACCAATCAGGAGTACTACACCTTCCCTGCATACCTGCCGCTGCTGATCATCACGGCCGGCGTGCTTGCGTCGTTCGAGCTGCGGGCGGAGCGCGTCGATGCCACGGCGCGTGAGGGCACCGACCGCTGGCTGCTCGCGCCGCATGTTCTGCTGGCGATTGTTGGCGTACTCTCTGCGGCGGCCCTGGGGTATGGATTGTGGAGCTCCCGCCATCTGCCGTTCGTGCCGGATATCGGCACGCTGCTGGCGCATCGCGGCGTGGGTGACTATTCGCTCTCCATGTCGCACCTGTTCGATCTCACGGGCCCGTCGTTTGCCGCACTGCGTACACCGGCCGTGCTTGCTGCGGTCGTGCTGCTGGTCGGCCCACTGCTCGCGCTCGGCATGCGGCGCCGTGAGAGGCACTTCGAGGCCACGCTCTCGATTGGCTTCACGCTGGCGATCTTTCTCGTCGCCGCGCATATTGCCTTCGTGCGATTCGCGCCAATGCTTTCGTCCGAGCCAATGGCGGCCACCATCAATCACGTTGCCGGCTTCCCCGCGACGGACAGTCCGGACGACCCCGCAGCGAAGCGCGCCACGCTGATCGTCTACGGTGACCAGTCAGACGGCGCGTCCGTGCTCTTCTACACGAGGCGGCAGGCGCTGCTGGTGCATGGCCGCTCCTCGACGATGTTGTGGGGGTCCATGTGGCCCGATGCGCCGAAGATCTTCCTTGACGATGCGCAGCTTTCCTCGATCTGGGGCAGCGGCGAGCGGAAGTTTCTCTTCGCCGAAGGCGAGCGCCGCGACCAGGTGGAAGCCGCGCTTGGGAAGCGGCTGATCGCGATTCAGGAACTCGCGGACAAGACGCTCTACACGGATCGTCCGCTCTGAATCAGCGAGTGAACGGGATCAGCGGGTGAGTGCGGTCTCTTCTTCTCGGCTGGGGTGGTTGCTGTTCTCGCGCAGCGGTCGCATGCGTCCGCCGGGTTCGAGCAGATACTCCTCGCCACGCCACAGAATCTGCCGGCTGCCATAGCTCGCCGCCCAGAAGCCGAAGCCCATCAGGTCGCGCAACGGAAACAGGAGAATGGTGCGCAGCAGCGATGGCTCGCGGACGACGGCGCTTCCAATCACCCCCGCCAGCAGCATGCGATTCACCACACCCCATGCGAGCAGCGCGATGGCCACGACAGGCCAGTGCAGGGCTGCCGCGGATAGCGCAGCGAGTGTCGCGAACGGCATCGCGTAGGTCAGCGAACTGCCGAAGTGTCCCTTTGGACGGGAGAAGCGCGTGCTCTTGGCCCAGCGCACCTGGTGGCGAATCGAATCGACGAAGCCGGTGTTGAGCACGATGTGATCGATGGCGTAGTGCGAAAACAGCACGCGATGACCGTGCGCCGCGACCAGGTTGCCGAGCAGGAAATCGTCGGCACAGTACTGGCCGAGGACGTTGAGGCCGCCAATCTCGTCCACGCACGAACGCCGCACCGCCATGGTGGGCCCGAGTGCGAACTCCATGCCTTCGAGCAGGTTCGCGACCAGCACGCCGGCGGTCATCTCGATCGACATGCCCGCGGCCTCAAGCTCAGCCCACAGCGCAGCCGCAGGCTTGCCATGCGCCGGCAGGGCGCGGCTCGGAATGCCGCGGTAAGGACAGGTGACGAGGCCAAGCTTCGCGTCGGCAAAGGGCGCAACGACGGCGCGTAGATAGTCGCGCCCGACGCGCACGTCACTGTCACTGATCACAAAAATGTCGTGCTCGGCGGCCACGGCCATCCGGTCGAGCGAGGCGACCTTGGCATTTGCGAACGGCGGCTCTCCACTGACAACGAACTGCGATCGCACCTGCGGATAGCGAGCGGCGACCTCGCGCGCGATCACCAGGCCAGCATCCTCCCAGGTGCGCGCGCAGAAGAGGATTTCGTAGGCCGGGTAGTCCTGCTCGAAGAAGCCCTCGAGGTGCTCGGCCAGATTGGGCTCCGCACCATGCAGCGGCTTCAGCAGGCTGACCGGCGGCGCGAATGCCGGGTCGATGGCTACCCGCTGACGGCGAAAGTGCAGGACACCAGCGACAACGAGGCCCGCATAGACCGTCGATGTGACTAGGCCGAAGACGCCCAGCGCGAGCAGAACGTGAAGGAAAATACCGACGGGACACCTGCCGAGATACTGATATCAGGTTAAATCACGGCCTGCATGACTTACTCCGCCCGTTTAGCGCTTGCGCTCCCGCGCCGAGCCCGGAACCGGCGTGATGACCATCGCTTTGCGCAGCGGCACAATGGCTGCCTCGGCCTGATTCGGCGCGTGCTGCTGCATCCGCTCCAGCATCTCTGAACGCACGTAGTCGACGAAGCTCTGCATCTGCCGGTTCATCTCCTCCATGCGCTCCCGCATCTGCAGGATGATGGCGATGCCGGAGATGTTGACGCCCAGGTCGCGCGCCAGGTTCAGGATGAACTCGAGGCGCTCCAGGTCTTCGTCGGTGTAGAGGCGCGTGTTGCCCTCGGTGCGAGACGGCTTCAGCAGGCCCTCGCGCTCGTACAGGCGCAGCGTCTGGGGGTGAATGCCGTACATCTCCGCGACAGCGGAGATCATGTAGGCGCCCTTCGATTTGCGTTTCGTCGGCATGGTCGTCTTCCTGCTTAAAAGAGCACTCCTATGCCACGGATGGCTCGAGTTTACGCAATTCTGCCCGTTTCCGGTGCAACCTCTGCTGCCGTGTACCTGGAGCAGCATCGGGCGGCGTCAAAGAGAACAGATGCCGATTCATAGCTATAGCCATTCTTTCTGACGAGCAAGGGAGCGATCTGAACGTCGCTGTTCGAAGATCGTTCCCGTTCGGACCGTAGCGGGGAAGTCGTTCCGTTCTGGTCCGTTTGGATACTGCCGAGACTGCCGAATACCACCAAGGTGGTATTCAGAAAGCGCCATGTAGTTTTTGCCAACTTCCGGCACCAAGGTAACCAGTTTCGGTCACACCCGCCTAAGAAACCACATGACCGGGGTGCACACTCCAGTCATGAAGAACCTCCGGACCGCCCTCACCGCCCTCTCGCTCGCTGCCGCTTCCATCCTTGCCCAGCCCCTTCAGGCCCAGCAAGACTGGACCCCTGCCGCGGCCGATTATCCGGCCGTCAAGGTGCCCGCGGGTCTGACCACGGAGCCGATCATCAACAGCCCTGCAAAGGCGTTCTATAAGACCCGGATTCGCCAGGGATCGCAGCAGGGCACCAATTTCGGCGGCCATTACCGCATGCTCGAGTGGGGCTGCGGCGACGGCTGCAGCACCTTCTTCATCGTCGACGAGCTGAATGGCAAGGTTTACGAGCCGGGCTTCCAGTTGACCGCTCCCAAGAGCGGCGCGGATGAGACCTTCGGCTTCCAGTACCGGCCGGACAGCCGCCTGCTGGTCATGCAGGGCTGCCGTAACAATACGGTCGGCAGCTGCGGCAAGTACTACATGCTCTGGACCGGCTCAAAGCTCCAGACCCTGTTCCGCGAGCCGCTGACTACCACCATCGCGGCAGTTGGCGGAATGCAATAACCCGGCCCCGGAAGGTCAACAGGCCGCACAATGCTGACCGTCGCGGAGGGGAGCCTGCCCAGGCTCCCCTCTCGCTGTTTACACCTGGCTCCACAGATCGGAGCGTGGATCCTCCGGGTTCAGCGTGGCGAACTCCCGCAGGATCTCCTTCGAGCGCTCATCCCGCACCGCGGGCACCGTGATCTCGATGGTGACGATCTGGTCGCCGCGGTGGTTTTCCGCTGCCGCTGACGGCACGCCCTTCTCGCGCATGCGCAGCTTCTGCCCGCTCTGCGTGCCCGGCGGAATGCGCAACTGCGCGCGGCCGTCGATTGTGGGCACATCGATCTTCGAGCCGAGCGCAGCCTCATCGACGCGCACCGGGACAGTGATCTCAATATTGTCGGCCACGCGGTGGAAGACCGGGTGCGGTCCGGAGCGGATGATCAAGTAGAGGTCGCCTGCGGTGCCGCCGTGGAGGCCCGCATTGCCCTTGCCCGCAAGCCGGATGCGCTGCCCGTCACGCGTGCCGGCCTTGATGCGGAACTCGACCGTGTCGGTGCGGCTGACCGTACCTTCGCCGTGGCAGGTGGGGCAGCTCTCCTGGATCTTGCCGGAGCCGCCGCAACGCGGGCACTGGATGTTGAACTTCATCCGGCCGCCCATTTGCGTCACCTGGCCGGTGCCGTCGCACTCCGGGCAGGTCATGGGCGCGCCGGCGGATGCCTGGCCGTGACAGGTGGGGCAGACTTCCTGCCGCTGAATCTGCAGTTTGGCCACGCCGCCGCGCACCGTTGTCCAGAAATCGACGCTGACGGTGTACTCGAGATCGGTGCCGGGCTGGGGTCCGCGCTGTGGCTGGCGAACTCCGCCCGCCTGCTGATTGAAGATGCCGGAGAAGATATCCCGGAAGCCACCCCAGCCACCACCGGCCGGTCCACCCGGCTGCTGACGGCCCGCTCCAGCAGCGGCGCTCTCGAAGTTCGAGAAATCGAAGCCCTCGAAGTCGATCGGAACGCCCTGCGGCCCACCCGTGCGAGGCCGCCCATAGCCGCCCCGCGCTGCTGCTTCTGCGGCTGCGGGGTCGATCTGGTCGGAGTAGAAGCCCAGTTGGTCGTAGACCTTGCGCTTCTTCTCGTCGCTGAGGATGTCATTCGCCTCGGAGATCTCTTTGAACTTCTCCTCGGCCTTCTTGTCGCCCGGGTTCACGTCGGGGTGGTACTTGCGCGCGAGCTTGCGGAAGGCCTTGCGGATCTCCTCCGCCGTAGCCGTCTTCTTAACCCCGAGTAACCCGTAGTAGTCCTTATTCTGTGTCGCTGGCATGTCGTGTCTAACTTCCTGATCCTGCTCTCAATCCGTTCATCGGCAGACTGCGGTGGCACTCGACCCTAATCGTCTGCCTGGCAGCGAGGGCACCAGTAAAGGGTACGCCCGGCCATCTCCCGGCTCTCGATCTTCGTTCCGCACACCAGGCACGGTTTGCCCTGCCGCTTGTACACATAATGCACTTCCCCGGGCTGTGCCGGGCCGCGCGGATGCGGCCGATCCTTGGGCCGCGTGGTCACGATACGGCGATCGACCATGCCATCGGGCATCAGGCGGACCGCGTCCTTCCAGATTTCCCGCACTTGGCTTGCGTCGACCTGTTGCCCAGGGCGGAACGGGCTGAGCCGCGCGCGAAAGAGCAGCTCGGCGCGGTAGATGTTGCCGATACCCGCAACCACGGCCTGATCCATCAGCAGCGCGCCGATCGGCGTCTTGCGCTCGGCGATCACAGCGAACGCCGGCTTCGGGTCAGCGCCGGGCTCGAGTGGGTCCGGGCCGAGCCGTGCGAGCAGCTTGTCCCACTTCGCCTGGTCGTAGAGCGAGCAGTCGGTCGGACCGCGCAGCTCCAGCCAGTTCGTCTTCGCAGCTTGGCCGGTCCACATGCGCAGCCGCAGCGCGCCCTTTGGCTCGGCGAGCGGGCCCGTGCCCTCGGTGAAGTCGCCGAAACGACCAAGGTGGACGTGCAGGATGAGGTCGCGACCGAAGTTGTAGCCGAGGTGCTTGCCCCGCGCATGGATGGCGCGCAGCTTGCGCCCGTCGAGCGCGGTCGCATCGGGAAACTGCCCGGAGGGCGAGTCCGCACGCACGGTACGTCCGGCAAAGCATGCGTGCTGCCGATCGCGATAGCGATGAACTTCGTTCCCCTCAGGCATTCGTAACCATCACCCTAGCAATTTCGTTACTGCACAATCAAGAGGGCAGCCACGTCGGCCGCCCTCGATACATTCGCTGTGATGGGCCTTAGTTCCAGACCAGCTTGGCTTCGACCGGCTCCATGCGCCAGAAGATGTCCGGCTCTGCCTTCTGCATCTGCGAGACGAACTCTTCGGCCTCGTTGCGCGTGGGGAAGAACACCTTGCTCAGGATCTGGCCCGCGCGGAGCTGAACGCAGCGCCAGAGTGTGTTGTTGGTTTCGGGTGAATCGCTGGCTGCCCTCCCCTGTCCTGGCGCGCCGTTGGGTGCCTGTCCGTTGGTTCCCTTCATGTCCCCTGTCACTCCTTACTTCGCTAACGGCCCTGCTTCTCTATCGGCAGAAGAGTCGAAGGGGCGCCCGCCGTGTTGTGCGAGCGCCCCTTACGTTTGGGCCGCCGGCGGAGGCCTCGCGGTCATCCGCCGGTTGTTACCGTTGGCTATCCGACTTACCGCTTCTCCGGAACGTCGACGTATTCGGCGTCGATGACGCCCTCGTCCTTCTTCTCCGGTTCGGCAGCGCCGGCAGCAGCCTGCGCTCCGTCGGTCGGCGGTGCACCAGCGTTCGCCTTGTACATCGCCTCAGCCAGCTTGTGCGAGGCGCCGGTCAGTTTCTCCCGTGCCGCGTCCAGCTCGCTCGCGCTCGGCGAGCCTTCCAGGGTCTTCTTCGCATCCGCAAGAGCGCTTTCAACGTCGCTCTTCTCTGAGCCTGAGACCTTGTCGCCGTTCTCCTTCAACATCTTCTCGATGTTGTAGACCATGTTGTCCAGGCCGTTGCGGGCCTCAATCTGGTCGCGCTTTTCCTTGTCCTCGGCTGCGTGCGACTCAGCGTCGCGCGCCATGCGCTCCACCTCATCCTTGCTCAGACCCGAAGACGACGTGATCGTGATCTTCTGGTCCTTGCCGGTGCCGCGATCCTTTGCGAGCACGTTCAGGATGCCGTTCGCATCGATGTCGAAGGTGACCTCGATCTGCGGCACGCCGCGCGGAGCCGGCACGATGCCGCCCAGCTTGAACTTGCCGAGAGTGCGGTTATCCTGCGCCATCGACCGCTCGCCCTGCAGAACGTGGACTTCTACCTCGCTCTGGTTATCCGCGAAGGTCGAGAAGGTCTCGGTCTTCTTGGTCGGGATCGTCGTGTTGCGCGAGATCATCGGGGTCGCGATGCCGCCCGCCGTTTCGATCGCCAGCGTCAGCGGGGTCACGTCCAGCAGGAGCAGGTCCTTGACCTCGCCTGCGAGCACGCCTGCCTGCACGGCTGCGCCGATCGCCACAACCTCATCGGGGTTCACACCGCGATGCGGCTCCTTGCCAAAGAGCTCCTTCACAAGCTGCTGGATCTTCGGCATGCGGGTCTGACCACCGACCAGCACCACCTCGTCGATCTGCTCCGGCTTCACGCCGGCGTCGGCCAGCGCCTTGCGGCAAGGCTCAAGCGAGCGCTGAAGCAGGTCATCAACCAGCTGCTCTAGCTTCGCGCGCGTGAGCTTGCGCACCAGGTGCTTCGGACCAGAGGCGTCGGCTGTGATGAAGGGGAGGTTGATCTCCGTCTCCATCGTGGTCGAGAGCTCGATCTTGGCCGCTTCTGCAGCGCTCTTCAGCCGCTGCAGGGCCATCTCGTTGCCCTTCGACCGCAGGTCCAGGCCCTCATCCTTTTTGAACTCATCGATCAGCCACTCGACAATGCGCTGGTCGATGTTGTCACCGCCCAGGTGCGTGTCGCCGTTGGTCGACTTGACCTCGATGACGCCTTCACCGACCTCAAGGATCGAAATATCGAAGGTGCCGCCGCCGAAGTCATAGACCGCGATGGTCTCGTCCTTCTTCTTGTCCAGGCCGTAGGCAAGCGCGGCTGCCGTCGGCTCGTTCACGATGCGCTTCACATCGAGACCGGCGATGCGGCCTGCGTCCTTGGTGGCCTGGCGCTGCGCATCGTTGAAGTAAGCCGGCACGGTGATGACCGCCTCGGTCACCGTGGTGCCCAGGTAGCTCTCTGCTGCCTGCTTCAGCTTCTGCAGAATCATTGCCGACACTTCGGGCGGGGTGTAGTCCTTGCCCTGCGCCTCGACCACGACATGGTCGCCCTGCTGCTTGACCGTGTAGGGCACCATCTTCATCTCGTCCGAGACTTCATTGGCGCGGCGGCCCATGAAGCGCTTGATCGAGTACACCGTGTTCTGCGGGTTTGTGACCGCCTGCCGCTTGGCGGTCTGGCCGACCAGGCGCTCGCCCGTCTTCGTAAAGGCGACGATGGACGGGGTGGTGCGATCTCCCTCGCTGTTGGGGATGACCTTGGGCTCGCCGCCCTCCATGACGGCCACCACTGAATTGGTGGTGCCCAGATCGATACCGATAATCTTTGCCATAACTCTCCTGACCTCGTCGCCGTGCGTTCTTTCTCAATCTCGCACTTGAGTGACTTGTTGTCAATCTATCTGATGCTGAATCTAGTAGCAGGATGCAGCCGGAGCTCGAAATTCGCGAGTTGGCCTGCCAGAAAACAGATCGGCCGCCAGGAGCATGGCTCCTGCGGCCGATTTGACCTTCTAAGTTGTTGAAAGGACGAGGTCAGCTTGCTTTGGCTGTTTCGAGGGCTGCCCCTCCCGGATGCTGGCGCATGGGATCCGGGGTGCCCTCCCGTTCGGATGAGCGAGGTGCCACTACCGGGACGAAGCGCTGCTCTGTCGCGCTGTAAAGGTCCATGTGGCCGCTGCCGATGTTGTACACGCAGCCGTGTAGCCGAAGCGTGCCGGAGGCCAGCCCGGCCGCGACGGGGGGG
>NZ_JBMGJV010000027.1:0-59675 GCF_051025295.1 Candidatus Dedyshia acidiphila
CCGCGCGGAGATAGACCTCTTTGTTGGTCTTGTTCTGCAGCATCTCGGTGATGCGCGGACCCAGATCGCCGGAGGAGACCTGGTTGGCGCCGAGGTAGACCTTGCCATCGCGCGTGACCGCGACAACGACCGAATCCTCGTGATCCGCGTCTGGCATCGGTGTTGCATCGATGCTCTTCGCCAGATCCACGTTCACCTTGTTCTGCACCATGGGCGTGATGACCATGAAGATGATCAAGAGCACCAGCATCACGTCCACCATCGGTGTGACGTTGATGTTGGAGTTGACCTTGGAGCCTTCGTTTCGAACTGCAAGTGCCATATGTGCTCCCTGATGGGCGGGGGGATGATGGGCGGGATCGTGCCGGAGGTCCATCCGCTGCGAGTAAGGAGGGGAGCGGCGGGAAGACGACTCCCCGCCACGTCCAGCTCACCCACGTTGGATGACAGGCCCGCTCTTACCGGCGCTGTGCCTGCTTGATGAAGTAGTCGACCAGCTCGCTCGAGGAGTTATCCATTTCGACGTCAAATGCCTCGACCTTATTGGTGAAGTAGTTGAAGAGCATCACGGCCGGGATCGCGACCAGCAGGCCGAATGCTGTGGTGACCAGAGCCTCCGAGATACCACCAGCGATCGCGCCGATACCGGCCGACTTCTGGGTGGCAATCTGCTGGAAAGCGTTCAGGATACCGACCACCGTGCCGAACAGGCCGATAAACGGTGCCGTGGAGCCAATGGTCGCCAGACCACCGAGACCGCGCTTCAGCTTTGCGTGAACGATCGCCTCAGCCCGCTCGAGTGCGCGCTTGCTCGACTCGATCTGGTCTTCGGTGATGGCCCCGCCGTTGCCGTAGCTCCGGAACTCCTGCAGGCCGGCCGTAACTACCTCAGCCAGGTGCGACTTCTTGTTGCGGTCCGCTACCTTCACGGCCTCATCCAGCTTGCCCTCGCGCAGGGCGCCCGCAACCCGGGGTGCAAACTCGCGCGACTGCTTGCGAGCAGCGCTGAAGTAGATCAGGCGATCGATGATCACAGCCAGCGACCAGATCGACATGATGAAGAGAATGACGACAACGCCGCGAGCCGGAATGCCCATCTTCGACCACATCTCGGGAAGAGTGAAGCCGGGCGTGGCACCAGCCTGGTCCTGGAAAAATCCCAGTGCCGAGACGTGCGGAACTACTTGAGTGAGCTGAGCGAGAATCACTGAATCTTTCCTCCTGGGTGAGACAGCAGAACGAATCTCCATGACAACTGCATGGATGGAAATCGAAGGGCCAAGAAAGCTCCCCGATGCTAACACCGGCCTCTTCGTCACCTATATGACACGAAGAGGCCAGTCGGTTCGAACATCAGCCCCGACTCGCGACGAGCGGAGCGCAGGGATCAGCCGCCGAGGTTATAGACCACGTTCACCGTAGTCTCAACTTCCACCGGCTCGCCGTTCAACTGATAAGGCTTGTAGCGCCACGTGCGCACGGCCTCGAGCGCTGACTGCGTCAGCATCGGCGGCCCGCTGATCACACGCAGATTCTCGATGCTGCCTGTCTTCGAGATAGTTGCCTGCAACACCACCGTCCCTGAGATGCGCGCAGCACGCGCGATCGGCGGATAAGTGGGGTTACTCCCGGCAGTCTTCAGACCGGTGGCGACACCGGACGAGATAGCCACCTTCTTCGGAGGCGCAGCCTTGACCACAGGAGCCGGGGGACCGGAGCCACCGAGAATGCCGCCGATCGCGCCACCACCGGCACCACCAGCAATGCCTTCCATACCGGCTACACCACCCGGAGGCGGCGGCGGGGGCTCTTCCTTCACGACCTTGATCTCATGCGGGATCTTGCTCGGCGCTTGGAACGGATCAACCGTCTGCACCTTGATCTTGGGTTGCGGTGCCTGCGGCGGCGGCGGGGGCGGCGGCGGAGGCGGCGGGGGTGGCGCGGTCAGGAGCGTCGCCATCATCTGCTTCGGCAACGACTCCAGGTGGAAGAGCGGGTACAGAATCAGGGCAACCACGACCCCGACGTTGATTGCCAACGCCACGATTGACCAGTACTTGCTCTTCGACTTGATCCTGCCACCGGATTCCATCAGGGCATCTTCGAACATGAGCCTTAACCTCGAATTCGGCGTTCCCAGGTCTCGGGGGAACTGCGCTCGGCGTGGGGCCACCTTCAGGAGCGAAGAGGGTGGACGGCAAGAGGGCGACAGCACTCCGGACCTGTGACTTCTGGGCTATAGACACCTCATGTGCATAGCTTTGTTCCCGAGATATTCAAAAAAGATTCGCCTGCACTGGTTTCAGTGCAGGCGAAGAGTGCTTCGGAGATGACGTCGGTTAGACGCGCGCGCGCCGTGCCGCTGGCAGCGCCGCGGTCCGACCCTGGCCTGCGCGCCACTGCTGATACGCCACCAGCATCGGCGCCGCCACCGCAATCGACGAGTAGGTGCCGATCAGAATGCCGATCACCAAAGCGAACGAAAAGCCATGCAGCACCTCACCACCAAACAGAAAGAGCGACAGCACGGTGAGGAACGTCAGTCCTGACGTCAGCACCGTCCGGCTCAGTGTCTGGTTGATGCTGCGATTCACAACGTCGGCCAGCGGCTCGCGCCGGCTCATGCGCAGGTTCTCGCGAATGCGGTCAAAGACCACGATCGTATCGTTCATCGAGTAGCCGACCAGCGTCAGGATCGCCGCGATCACCGTCAACGTGATCTCCTGGTTCGTCAGTGAGAAGAAGCCGATGGTGATCAGCGTGTCGTGGAACACAGCGACAACCGCAGCCACGCCGTAGATCAGCTCAAACCGCACCCAGAGATAGATCAGCATGCCGAGCAGTGAGTAGAGCGTCGCGAGCAGCGCCTGCTTGCGCAACTGCGCGCCGACCTGCGGACCGACGATCTCCACGTTGAACACGGTGAAACCAGGGATGTAGCTCTTCGCCTCGAGGGTCGAGACGACCGCCGCGTCCGCGACCTTGCGCAGCGCGTCATAGCTGCCGACGAGGCCGCCGTTGTCGCGATCGCGATAGTTCAGGACAGCTTCCGCCTGCTGCGCGTACTTCGCCGGGGCTGCGTCCGGACCGAGGTGCTCAGGATTCTCCTGCGTCAGGAAATCGGTCAGCGTTGCGCGTCCCACATTGTCGATGTCGAACCGGCCCGACTCGTTCGCGGCGGCAGAGGAGTAGTGCTGCTCGAGCGCCTTCACGATGGTGGTGCGGCCGGCCTCAAGGTTCGCCTCCTGGGTCTGCTGTTCCGGCAGAGAGACGATCACCTGGTTGTTCGACGCGGGGCCAAAGCGCTGGATGCGCGTGTCATGCACGCCCGCCTGCGCGATTGCATCGCGGATCCGGTCGTAGGACGGCGTGGCATTGAACTTCACATAGACCAGCGTGCCGCCCTTGAAGTCCACACCCAGCGGAATGCCGTGCCACAGCACGATGGACAGCAGGCCAAGCACGCTGAAGATGAGAGAGAAGCCGAGGAAGTACCACTTCTTCCCCAGCCAGTCGATCCGTACGTCGTGAAACAGTTCCACGTAAACTCCGCTTTCCGCCGTGCCCTGCGCAGCAGCCGGCGCCCTCGTTAGAACCTGCGCAACGCGCCGATCAAAAACTTTTCAACTGCCATCGCGGTCATGACAAAAACTGCGCCTGCCGCGAGACCAAGGCCGAGACTGCGGCTCAGTTCTGCCGGACCGATATCGGGCTTGCCGCCCCGCTGAGCAAGTGTGTTCTTCATCAGATCGACAGCGCCTCCCCGCGCTCCTTGCGATTCAGGTTCGCGTCGAAGATGGTGCGCGACACAAACACTGCAGTGAACAGATTGGCCAACAAGCCGAAGGTCAGCGTCACGGCGAAGCCCTGCACCGGGCCCGAGCCGAACAGAAACAGAATGGCGGCCGACACGATCGTCGTCACGTGCGTATCGATGATCGTCGTCCACGCGTGCCCGAAGCCCTGATCCACGGCAGCGCCCGGACTCTTCCCCGCACGCAGTTCCTCACGAATGCGCTCGAAGATCAGCACATTCGAGTCCACGCCCATACCAATGGTCAGGATCAGACCCGCGATGCCCGGCAGCGTCAACGTTGCGCCGGTGTAGCCCATAAAACCGAGCAGGATGACCAGGTTCAGGACCAGCGCGAGGTCCGCATTGATGCCGGCGCCGCGGTAGTAGATCAACATGAACGCCATGACGGCGAGCATGCCGACCACTGAGGCGAGCACGCCCTTGCGGATCGAGTCTGCACCGAGCGACGGGCCAACCGTGCGCTCTTCAAGGAAGTGGATCGACGCAGGCAGTGCGCCGGTGCGCAGCATCAGCGAGAGGTCGCGGGCCTTCTGCTCGCTCAGCCCGGAGATGCGGCCCTGGTCGCGGATCGCCGCCTGGATGTTCGCGACTTCCTGCACGCGGTTGTCGAGGACGACGGCAAGCTGCTTGCCGATATTGGTGCTGCTGAACTGGTAAAAGCGGTCGCCTGCGGCGCGCGTCAGAATGAAGGTCGCGTCCGGCCGCTGGTTCTCATCCTTGCCCGGCTCCGCATCGCGGAAGTCCGCACCCGACACGACCGGGATGCGCTGCAGGATGAAGAACTGCCCCTGCTCCGCAGCGTCGGTGCCGCCGAACTGCAGCAACTCCTGATCCGGCGGAACCGCGCCGCTCACTGTCTGGAGCGCTGCTTCCCGCGTCGGAAACGGACCGCTCTCGACGGCGTGGATCTCGAGCCGTGCCGTCGACTGAATAATGTCGCGTACGCGGCCCGGATCGTCGATACCCGGCAGCTCCACCAGGATCTGGTTCTTGCCGAGGCCGTATTCCTGAATGGTCGGCTCGCTCACACCGAGCGCATTGATGCGCGTCCGGATCGTCTCGATCGACTGCGCCAGCGCGCGCTTCTCGATATCCTGCTGCACCGGCTGCTTCAGCGTCAGGCTGTAGCCGTCAGCGTTTGAGCGGATGTCATATTGCTGCGCGTACTTGGTTTCGAGCATGTTGCGCACATCGCTCGACTTGCCCGCCGGCACGCCGGTCAGCGCAATGGTCTGCGGCTCTGCCGGGTTTGGCTTCTGCACCGAGCCGACCGTCAGGCTCGCGCCCTGCAGATCCTGCTGCAAGCGGCCGAGCGCGTTATCGGTCTCTGCGCCGACCGCCTCATCGACCATCACCTGCAGCACCAGGTGAGTCCCGCCCTCCAGATCGAGGCCGAGCTTGATGCGGTCCGACAGCGCGTTGCGCAGCGCGCTTCCGCTCAGTCCATGGGGCAGGCCGAAGATCCCGTAAAAGAAAACCAGGAGCACGGCAACAATAGCAATGGCTCGTCCAGTGAGGTTCTTGCGCATAGATCCGTCGCGGTTACTTCGCGTCCTCGGGAGTGTTGGTGGTCACGGAAGCAATGGCGGACTTCACGATCTCCACCTTGATGTTGTCGGGGGGCAGCTTGATCTGGATCGCATCATCGCGCAGCGCGACGATCGTGCCGCGCATGCCACCCGTGGTGGTGATCTTGTCGCCGATCTTCAGGCCGCCCAGCATCTCCTGCCACTGCTTCTGCTTCCTCTGGTTGGGCCGAAAGAGCATCAGGTAGAAGACGCCCACCATCAGCACCGCGGGAAGAAATGTCACATAGCTCTGCGGCAGGGCAGCGCCCAGAAGCGCGGGCGAAAGAAGAGTCAGTTGGGCGAACACAGCGATCGATTCCGTCCTTGGCGTTCCATCTCTTGTCTTGCTGGCGCGTACGCCCCATTGCACCCGAAGTGGCCAAGCCAGCAGGCGGGGCGCAAAGAGTGCGGGAGGCACGAGAGAGGAGCGATGGTGGCCAGGTCCGCCGAAGCCGTTCGCCGCAACATCACGGCAAGCGGCTCATCCTGCACGCCCGGGGCAAATACGACCAGACACACCAGCGGGCAGGATACCTAAGCATCAAGCATCAGGGAGGGTCCCGCCCCTGTCAAGCAGAAGACCGCGGCTGATCCCGAGGCGTCACCGTCTCGCAGACACCGCTCACGCCGGGCTCAGCACCGCGTCAGACTCGGCGACCGGAGTCAGGTCGCGCGGCGCGCCCTCGGCTCGGGCGATCAGCAGTGTCAGATCGTCCGTCGGCCTTGCTCCCGCCAGAAAGCTTTCGAGGGCCGCAAGCACAATGCTGCGAATCTCACCCGGCTCGCATGCAGCCGTCTCGGCCAGCAGTGCCTGCAGCCGCTCCTCTCCGAACTCCTCGCCCGCCGGATTGGTGGACTCGACCAGTCCGTCCGAATATAGGACCAGCAGATCCCCTGGATTGAGAACCGCCTCCGCTGATTCGTACTCCGCATCCGGCAGCAGGCCGAAGACGGTGCCGCCCTTGTCCAGCGGCTCAATCCGCGTGCCGCTCGCGTCGCGGCGCACCAGCAGCGGCGGACAATGCCCGCCATTCACATAGCGCAGCTGCCGCCGCCCGGCATCGTAGTGCGCCCAGAACATGCTCGCGTACCGTCCCGCGGCGGCCCGCTCACACAGCAGCCGATTCAGCCGCGCCGAATCCTGCCGGTGCGCCTCCGGCGAAGCCGTCCAGTCGCTCGACCGCACCGCGCCATGCAGCACGCCCATCAGCAGCGCCGCGGGAATCCCCTTACCCGAGACATCGCCCATCACTAGCGCCACGCCGCCATGCGACGGAGTGAACGCGTCGTAGAAATCTCCAGCGACCACCTCCGCGGGACGATACTCGGCCGCGATGTCGAGTCCGCCGATCGCGCCGCCACGCGGCAGCAGCAGCTCGGCCTGCACCTCGCGCGCCACCTCCAGCTGCTGCTCCAGCGCACGGCCGCGCACGTACGACCGCAGCAGCAAACCCGCAATCAGCACCGAGCCCAGCAGCGCGAGCGCGCCCGTGCTGTTCACGAACAGATTCCAGTGCTGCGGCGCCAGCACCGACGGATCTGCAAAACGCAGTGGCGTCGCGAGCTCCACGATCAGGATCGACCGCGACGGCGGACCTGCTGGCGATCCGGACGTTGCAGCCTCTGCGGGTGCGACAGGTCCTCTCGGATGTGGCAGAAAGATCGGGAACGCCTCCGCAACCACCTGCTGGCCGGCTGCAGTTATCGTGCGGCGCAACGGCACATGGTTGCGGAAGGCCTCGATCTCTTCCGGCAAGGTGAACACCGGATGCCCTGCGCCCTGCACCTCGAGCACCACGCCATCCTGGTTCCGTAACGTCACCCACACAGGCTGAAGCTGTGCGCGCCCAAGCAGCTCGTTCAACAGGTGCAGGCGCGAGTCACCAGGCTGCCACCGTGTGCGGAGCTGCTGCTCCAGGCTCACCATGACCTGGTTGGTCTGCTGATGCACCTGCTGCGCCGCGAGCAGGCGGGACACGAATCGGTAATCGCGAAACGAGTTAGCAAGCAGCAGCAACGCGAGCAGCGCGCCGGCCGCCAGCCAGAGCGTCAGCCAGCGATAGAGCTGGCCCGAACGGGGCCCTGAGCCCCGAGTCGACCGGCGGACACGTCTCTGCGTCACAAGCTCATTCATAGTGGGCGGGCAGCGGACTCCGATCCTACTCCAGCCTTCGCGTTCATAGACGAGCTCGCGCGACATCGCGCCGACAGCACTTATTTCAAAACCGCTCCCGCTGCAAGCTGCTCCCGCACCCGCCGCATCGTTTCCAGGTAGTACGCCAGGTTGTGCAGCGTGTTCAGCACGGCCGACAGCGGCTCCTGCGCCACCATCAGGTGCCGCAGATACGCCCGCGTGTAGCGACGGCACACCAGGCATTCGCACGTCGGATCGGGCGGCCCCTGGTCCTCGGCAAACTGCCGGTTCTTGATGTTGAGCCGGCCCTCGGACGTGAACAGTAGCCCATGCCGCGCCGCACGCGTGGGCAACACGCAATCCATCATGTCGACGCCCATCTTCGCGTACTCGACGATCTCCTCCGGATAGCCCACGCCCATCACGTACCGCGGCTTGTCCGTGGGCAGCAGTGGCAGCGTGCTCTCAATCACCTCGCGCGTCAGCTCACGCGGCTCGCCCACACTGAGGCCGCCTATCGCATACCCCGGCAAATCCATCTCGACCAGCCGCTCCGCCGATTCACGTCGCAGCTCGGGATACATTCCGCCCTGCACGATGCCGAACAGCGACTGCGTGCGGCCCTCCGCGCGATTCCACTCCTCGGTAAACCAGGGCGCCTCGTGCTTGTGCTCCTCGAAGTAGCGCCGGCTGCGCTCTGCCCACGCCATCGTCAGTTCAAGCGAGCGCCGCGCCCGCTCGCGATCCGCTGGATATTCCGTGCACTCATCGAAGACCATCAGGATGTCCGCGCCGAGCGCAATCTGGATCTCGATCGAGCGCTCCGGCGAAAACATGTGTGACGACCCATCGAGATGCGAGCGAAACCGCACCCCTTCCGGCGTCACCTTGCGCAGTTCGTTCAGGCTGAAGACCTGGAAGCCGCCCGAGTCCGTCAACATCGCGCGCGGCCAGCTGATGAAGCGATGCAGTCCGCCCATGCGTCGCACCAGTTCATGCCCAGGCCGCAGATACAAATGGTAGGTGTTGCCGAGGATGATCTCCGCGCCCAGCTCTTCGAGCAGATGCTGCGGCACCGCCTTCACCGAGCCTACCGTGCCCACCGGCATGAAGACGGGCGTCTGCACCTGCTGGTGGGGCAGGTCGAGCACGCCGCGCCGGCCGCCACTGGCTGCGGTAGCACTCACTGTGAATCGCAGACTCATTGCGCAGCGCTCCGCGCAGGCGTCTCGATGCGCACAACCGTCTCGGCGTTCGCCGGCAACTCGGCCAGAAGTTCCGCGATCCTGCGGTCCAGCACCGGATGCCGCCACTCTGGCGCAATCTCGGTGAGCGGCTCAAGCACGAACCGCCGCTCCTGCAGCGACGGATGCGGCAGCGTCAGCGTGGGTGTTGCGAGCACGCGATTGTCATATAGCAGCAGATCGAGATCGAGTGTGCGTGGGCCCTTCGCCGGACCCTTGCCGCGCTCCCGGCCGAACTCGCGCTCCACTTGCAGGAGTGCGTTCAACAGCGCGACCGGTTCCAGCGAAGTCTCGAGCAGCGCCGCTGCATTTACAAACTCCGGCTGGTCCAGGTAGCCCACTGGCGTGGTGCGGTAGATTGACGAGCGCGCCAGCACCTGGCCAAGGGCTGCCAGCCGCTCCGTCGCTGCGGTCAGCGTCTCCGCCGGCGTTCCCGCCGCAGAGGGCAGGTTCGCACCGAGCGCGATGGCAGCCATGGACATACTTCTATTATGGCTGGCGCTCACCAGGCGCGCTGAAGTGAGGCCGCGCGCCCTCGGCTAGCATGGAACGATGCGCATCGCCCTCTTCGGCGGCAGCTTCGATCCGCCGCACCTCGGCCACCTCGGCATCGCGCTGGCCGCGGTCGAACGGCTCCGGCTCGATCGCGTCCTGATGGCTCCGGTCGGACGCCAGCCGCTGAAGGTCGGGCAGCGGCCATCGTCCTTTGACGACCGACTCGCCATGGTGACGCTGCTGTGTGCAGGCCGCGCTTCGCTCGAGCCATCCACGATCGACGCACCATTGCCGCCGAGCAGCGAGGGGCGCCCGCGATTCAATTACACCAGCGACACACTTGCCCGGCTGCGCCAGGAGCTGAGCAGTGCGGACGAGCTGTTCTGCCTCATCGGCGCGGATTCGTTGCAGACGCTGTGCCGCTGGCACAACGCCGCGGAAGCGCTGTTCGAGGCCGAGTGGATCGTGGCGGCGCGTCCTGGCTTTCCGCTGGACCGCCTGTCCACGCTGCTGCCTGCCGGCGTCGTGACCGGTGCGCGCGAGGCGGCTCGGGGATGCGAGCGCATCCCGCTGAGCTCACCCGATGGCAACACGAGCGCCCTTTGGCTGCTGCCCGACCTCAACTACGACATCTCGGCGACAGCCTTGCGGCGTGCGCTCGCCGATCACGCCTCCGGCATGCCGCAGGCCGTGCTCGACCCGCGGGTCGCCGAGTACGCGCGTCAGCACGCGCTATACGAAGCCGCAAGCCGGACCGGCACACAGCCAACCGGCGTCATACGATAGAGCACGAGCACCGTTCGGCACACAGCCGGATGCCTCAAGGATCGAGGACCAGCAAGCATGGCACCATCGAGCAAGAAGAAAGCAACAAAGCGCACCCCCGCGAAGCGTGCATCGTCGTCAGCTGGCAAGAAAGCCACCGCGAAGGGCACGAAACGCGCCTCGGCTGCAGGCAAGAGCAGCCGCGCGAAAAAGGCGACGAGCACCCGCGCCGCGAGCAAGAAGAGCGCACGCGCCACGAGTGGCACAGCCAAAGTGCGAGCCGCAAAGGCGCTCCCCGCACCCGAGCCGCCGGCGCCGCGCGCTATCTCTGAACTGACCCGCCGCATGGTGGCCGCAGCCGCCATGGCGTGCGAAGAGAAAAAGGGAACGGAGACGCGGCTGCTCGAACTCGACGCCGCCGATGCCGGTCTGACGGACTTCTTCCTCATCACCAGCGGCACCAACGAGCGGCAGACACAATCGATCGCCGACGAGGTGGAGATGAGGATGAAACGCGAGTTCAACACCTACCCCAACTCCGTCGAAGGCAAGCGGCAGGGGGAGTGGGTGCTGCTCGACTACGTCGATTTCGTCGTGCACGTCTTCCTCGAAGAAAAACGCGCGTTCTATGACATCGAACGACTGCGCAAGTCCGCACGGACCATTGACGTAACGCAACTCGAGCACTTGCTCGCAGACAAGACGGTTAGCTCACGGACCCGCGCCGCCGCACGCAAAACGTAACTCTAAGGCGAGCGTTTCCAGGAAAGCAGAAGGGGAGCCGGCTGGCTCCCCTTCTGCTTTGGTTCGAGTGCATAGTTAGAACTCAATGCGCACGGCAAGCTGCGTCTGACGCCGCTCGTCCGTAGCACCTGGGCTGCCACCCGGTGCACCCTTGATGGCTTGCACCGCGGATACTTCCGCGAAGTCTGCGTTCCCGGGCACGACGTAGAAGTTGTGGTGATTAGGCAGGTTATAGAACTCGCCACGAAGCTGAAGATTCAGCCGCTCCGTGATCTTGAAGTTCTTGTGCACGCCAAGGTCAAGGTTCCACACGCTGGGCGAGAACCACTGGTTGCGGGCAAGGCCGGCATTCTGGTAGCAGCTCGACGCAATGCAGTCCGGCACATCCGACAGGCCGAAGGTCGAATCAACATACGGGTTGGCAGAGGCGGCCGGCAGCGGGATGTAGTCGTACGAGTCCACACCACCATTGGCCTTGGGCGTGCCGTGGAACTTCAGCCCGGGAGTATTAACAACGCGTGGGCACGACGCGAATGCATTTGTGCAGTCGTAGATCGTGAATGGTGTTCCCGTCCGTGCGGTAAAGATTGGCGCGAACTCCAGCCCGCCGAGCAGTGTGTGAACGAAGTGCCCAGCATTGTTGAACTCAAGCCACTTCGGCTGATAGATACCGCCGACCACAAACCGCTGGCGCACGTCGTAGTCGGAATTGCCACGATCGAGCGACGGGTTGAATGGATTCAGGTAACCGAGATTGAAGTTGTTGCCCGACTCGCTGAAGGTGCTGCTCAGGTTATCCAGCGAATGCGAGTAGGTGTAGTTCGCGTTCAGCTGCAGACCGCTTTCTGCGAAGCGGCTCGATTCCAGTCGAACGTTAAGACCGTTGTAGTAGCCGTCACCATTCGCCTGGCGCTGATTGATATTGCTGAACTGGTAGTTCAGTCGATTGCCCGCGTGCTCGTCACCCAGGTACTCGTTGCCGAAGTAGGCCGGGTTCAGGTTCGCGATCGAGTAGAGGTGAACGCCGCGTGTGCCGGTGTACTCAACCGCGACCAGTGTGTTCGGCAGCACCTCGTGCTGAACAGAGAGGCTGTACTGACTCACATACGAGGCCGGGATGTTCTGAGCTAGTGCGCGCAGACTGGTCTTCGGCAGTGGCTTTGTTCCGGTGCCCGCCAGCGGACCGGAGTTGTCCGAGGTGACCGCAAGCGATGGGACATCGACGCCAGCAACCAGCGAAATCACAGCGTAGTTCGGCGGGTTCTGGATCACGTTGTAGGTGACGTTGCCGAAATCACGCTCGTAGCTGATGCCGTAGCCGCCGCGGACCACCGTCTTGCCCGTGCCAGAGACGTCGTAGGCAAAGCCGAAACGAGGACCGAAGTTGTGATACTGCTGACCGATCAGTCCGTGCTTCGGGCTGTTCGGAGTGGTGAGCACGGTACCGTTACGCACCTGCTCGAAGAAGTTCGCACCAGTGCCCGTGAAAAAGTTCGACTCGAGATTCTTATTGCTGTTGTGCTGGACACCGTAGTATTCCCAGCGCAGACCCGCATTGAGCGTGAGCCGCGGTGTGAGCTTCCAGTTGTCCTGGCCATACACCGCACCGTCGTTGAAGGTGTTCTCGCGCTTGAAGCTGGGGGCATTGACTGGCAGCGTCAGCGTGCAGTCGGGGCTGACCTGCGTTTTGCCTGCTTCATTGGTCGGGCAGGGCAGCTTGCCCTGCGGATTGACCGCGCCCTGGAAGCTATAGAGCGTGCCTGCCTGCAGCCGCGCAAGCGCCGCTGCTTCCCCAGTGCCGTTCTTCGCGACCTGCTCGACGGAGTTCTCATAGGCACCGAAGAGACGGTTGTCACGCGTCTGCAGGAATTGACCGCCGAAGTGCAGGCTGTGGGTCTTCACCGTCCAGTTCAGATCTTCCTGGAACTGGGTAAGGTTCTGCGGACCGCCAAACGGCAGCGCATTCCCCGGGCTGAAGGGCAGGTATCCGGGAAACGCGATATCCAGTCCAGTGCTGGAATCCGCGCTCGCCGTATTCGCCTGGTTCAGGTAGAGCGTTGGGCCGACCGGACCGGTTCCCAACGGCTGCTGCAGGTTGATGCGGCTGTAGGCCGCCTTGCTCGTGCTGATCAACTGCGGGGAGAAGATGTGGGTGATGCTGAACAGGTTCGACTGATTGAACACCACCTGTGCGGTGCTGTAACCGGCATACGGGCTGAACGAGACCGCACCCGCCTGGTCGGTCTCATGATACCCACCGTAGCGATAGAACATCGTCGTCTTCGGGCTCAGGTTGAAGTCGAAGCGCTCGTCCGTCAGCCAGCTGTTCTGCGGGCTGCCGGCGCTGGCATCGGAGGGGACCTGGAACGAAACCTGCTGCAGCGGGGCGGCGTCGAAGCCGGCCACCGCTACGGGTGCAACCACCTTCACGTTCGAGGCTAGCTTGCCGTATTTGCTGAAGAAGTCCTGCACGTTCGGTGCCGAGGAGGCGATGAACGAGTCGGTCGGCACCACGGCGTTCTGCGTGCCGCTGCTGCGGACCCGGATGAACTCGGTATTCGAGAAGAAGAACAGCTTGTCCCGCTTGATCGGACCGCCGACCGCATAGCCGAACTGGTTGCGGGTGAAGTGATCGCCCGGGTTCGCCGGCAGTCCCGACTGCTTCAGCGAGTAATTCGTTGCGTCCTCGTAGTAGGTGTTGGCAGCCAGAGCAGAGACGCGGTTGTACTCATACACCGAGCCGTGGAAAGCATTCGTCCCCGACTTTGTGGCCAGATTGACGATGCCACCCGAAGCGCGCCCGTACTCCGCGTCAAAACCGTTGGTGACGACGCGGTACTCCTGCACGGCATCAAGCGGAATCTGCGTGCCGACCGCCTGGTTGTAAAGGTCCACGTTCTCGACACCGTCGAGCAGGATCTCGGTTGCGGAAGAACGTGTGCCGCTGATGGAGACACCGACGCCGCGGAGGGTCGACCCGTTCGGGTCCTGCGTCACGTTGCCGGACAGAACGACGAAGTCATAGGGGTTGCGCGTCAGGCTCGGCAGATCCACGATCTGGCGTGGCGAGATGACCGTCGAAATCTCGGATGTGGTCGTGTTTACCTGGCCACCAGCATCGTTCGCGTCCACCTGAACCGTCAGCTGCGAGCCGACGCCCATCTTTGCGTCGACCGTTGTCGAGCCACCAACCGCCACCGTGGCCGCACCTTTATAGTCACCGAAACCTGGTGCCTTGATGCTGATGTCGTAGACGCCGGGCGGCAGGGACAGAACCTGGTACACACCCGGCCGTTGCTTTGCGCCGTCCGTTCAAGGCCGGTCTGCTGATTGTGGACGGTGACGTTTGCGTTGGGAATCACGGTGCCGAAGCTTTCTGGAAACAAGGGGCTGCCCAGAATGAAGATGAATTAACGACAACAACGGAATTAAGACTTTCTACGATTTGATGAATATATCTACAAAATCAGAAGGGGCAAGCAGAAGGGAGGCGACTGCTACCTTCTGCTTGCTTTCCTCTAAGTTCAGAAGGTGAACTTTGCAGCAAGCTGACTCTGGCGTGCAGGGAAGTTGGTGTTGATCCCCGTGATACGGCCGAAGTTACCTGACGTAAAATTTCCCTGCGGCATAGCGAATTGCGTGTGGTTAAAAACGTTGTCGCTTTCGAGCCTGAGTTGCAGGCTGTAAGGACGCTCCGCACTGAGGCGGAAATTCTTCGCGAGAATCATATTCGTATTGTTGATCCCCGGGCCGTGGTAAGGGTTCCGATGGATAGTGCCGAAGGAGCCGATCGGTTCCGCAACAAAGCTGCTCTTATCGAAGTACCCCACCGGAGACGTTCTGCCGGAACCGGTCCTAGACTGACGAGGGTTCAACCTCACAAGCGGGCTGATCTGATCGGGGACGTCCGGGCAGGCGTAGAAGGACCAGTTCGCAGAGCAGTAAAGCGAACGAGACGTGCCGCCACCGTACGAAATGTCGTAGGGGAAGCCAGTCGCGAGCTGAACAATGCCCGAAACCTCCCAGCCAGAGAGCGCCAGATTGAGGGGCGAGAACGCGCTACCCGCCCTATGATATGGCACCTCGTAAACAGGACTGAAGACGAGGCGGTGCCGGGCGTCATAGGCGGAGTCGCCGTAATTCAGAGACTGGTCGTACTGGTTGTAGCCCCGCGCCGAACCGCCGAATCCGGAGTTCTCGAAGTTTGATCCGTTGTCCATTGCGTGGGAGTAGGTGTAGCTCAGCTGAAAGAGCAGGCCGTGTGTCGGAGCTTTCTGGACGCTGATCTGTGCTGAGTGATAGCTGGAGGATGCCTCAGAGCCAACGGTTCCGATACTGGTGAAGCCGGTCAGCCCAGTGATGGCATCCGGAGCCCCGTATGCGGTGTTCTGAGGATAGAGCAAGCTCTGATTGTTGCGGTTTCTGATACACGCGGGGTCAGCCAAGCAAGCGTCGTGCCCGGCCGCGGTCTCAGGGTTTCCTTCATACGTGATCTGATTGTGACGGCTCAGTGCGCCGACATAACTGAAACGTGCGACGACCTGCGATGGGAACTCGCGCTCTACGCTAAGCTGAATGTTCTGCGAATAAGAAGCGCGGAAATCCGGACCGTAGGTGCTGATACTGAACGGCTCCGAAGCTGAGAAGTCAACCGCCTGCCCCTTCACCGGGAATGCGAACGGGAAACGGTTCGGGTGAACCTCGCCTGTATCAACATCCTGGTACGGGTTCTGGAAGCCTGGCGCATTCGCACCGTAGTCGCTGGCGCCGAGTGAGGTCAAGCCGAACGGCGGTGTCTGCAGTGTTTGAAGCGAAGACTCTTCTTCGGTGCGGTTGTAGTAGATGCCGTAACCGCCACGAACCGAGAACTTCTTCGTGTTTCCGCCGGAGAGCCAACCGAGATCAGGGGCCCACGCGAAGCCAAACCGCGGCCCGAGCTCGCTGTAGCGGGTTTTTGCCTGACCCGAGATTGAGCAGTTCCTATCACCAGGGAAGGCAATTCCGCGCGGCGCCGTCGGGAAGATCTTCGACTGTTGACCCGGGACCAGGCAGGCGATGGCTTCGCCACCAAACTGATGCTGCCGAAGTGGCGTATCGATCGAATATCCCAGGCCGTAATTCAGCGTCAGTGCATCCGTTACCTTCCAGCCATCCTGCGCATAGAAGTAGTTCAGGAATGCATCGGCCTGAATGATACCGCCAGAGCCCTGTGAGTAGCTGCCCGGAATGCCGAGCAGAAAGTCCAGCGAGGGATCGCCGGTCGAAAACGGGCTGCTGGATGTGTTGAATGCGAAGTTGCCGTTGTTATTGGATCCGAAGCTGTTGGATACATTGAATCGGCGTCCGTCGTATCCGAACTTCAGGCTGTGGTTGCCGACCAGCTTCGAAAAGTTATCATCGAGCTGATACACCTGGTCAATACGAGGCTGTGGTCCATTATTACTGAAGCCCAGATTAAAGAAGCCGTTGACCTGGATGAGGGGCAGACCTGCACCAGCCGACTGCTGGGGAGCAATTGCGAAACCGAAGGTCGATGGCTGAACCACGGTCTGCGGAATCACTGTCTGATCGTCGAACCGGGTATAGTGCGCGGCAAAGTCGTTGACGGCAGTGGATCCGAGCTGGCGAGTGTAGTCAAGTGTGTACTGAGTGACGTTAACCTTGGTCGCGTCACCGAAGCCAGGGAGCGTGGACCCGGTGAAGGGGAGCGTCTCGGTGGAGTTGCGCTTGTCATTTATCGCCAGAAAATAGAGTCGATTGTTGCTGTTCAGCGTGTAGTCAAGGCGACCGATGAATTGATCGTTCTTTCCGGGGATGGTCGGATTGAATGTGTACCCATAAGTGCCGCTGTTCGGCGCGGGGACGTACTTGTTGATAAGCGCGAGCGCGACGGGATTGAATGACGAGGTAGGGATCTGGCCACCCAAGCCGCTGAGGCAATCGGCCCAGGTCTCGCCGGTGGTGCATCCCGGGATGTTGACCGTGCCAGGGATTGGGTTGCTGCTGAACGTCAGACCGCCCTTCGCATCCGCTCCATTTCCCAGATCGTCCGCGAAGTTGCCCTGGCGGTTCTGGTTTGAGTAAACCAGGAGCCCGGTACCGCCCGCTTGAGGCTGGACCTGGCGCGCGCCCTGATAGGCAAAGAAGGCGAACAGCTTGTCTTTGAGAATCGGTCCGCCGACCGTACCGCCGAAGATGTGCTGATGGAAGGGGCTTGCCGTGTTCTGGAAGAAGTTGCGGGTGTTCAGGAAGCTGTCGCGGTAAAACTCAAATGCATTGCCGTGAAACTGGTTGGTGCCCTGCTTCACCGTCGTACTCACGATTCCGCCGGAATTGCGGTCATATTCCGCATTCAAGGGGCCGGTGATCAGGTTGAACTGATCCAGAGCATCAATATTCGGCGAGAGAGCCAGCGTGTTTAGGGCGATGTCGTTGCTGTCGGCCCCATTGATCAGGTACGAGGACTGCTGCGTCTGAGAGCCGCTGCTGGAAAACCCGCCGAACCGATCACTCGGAGACTGCACGCCAGGCAGGGTGGTTTCCAACTGAGTGAAGTTGCGCCCGATTAACGGAAGCTCGACGATTTGACGGGAGCCGACGACGCTAGAGATCTGGATATCCGTCGTGTTGACTTGGACCGCGTCCGCGGTAACGGAAACCGTCTCTCCAGAGTTGCCCACAGCCATCTTCACTGGCTCGACGTATTCCTGGTCGATATTCAGGACGATTCCGGTTGCGGAAAACTTCTTAAAGCCGGGGGCTGCAACGGAGATTCCGTAGGTGCCGACTGGAAGCGCCTGAAAAATGTAATCGCCCTGTGGGTTCGCAGTCACGGTGGACGCAACGCCCGTAGCCGTATTGGTCGCTGTGACAGTGGCACCTGGAATTGATGCTCCTGATGGGTCGGTCACTGTGCCTTTAATACGCGCCGTAACATCTGCAGAGTAGGCAATGGGCACAGCGATGAAAAAACCAGCCAAAGCCGAGAGAAGAATACGAGAGGCCATGCCAAGCTTCACAGAACAGATCCTCCAGGAGAAAAAGAGCCGACAACGGAAAGAGAGATCCGGCGCGTAACCGGACCTGCCAGCAACTCATGTAGGCGTGGAACCTTCTTAGTGATAAGAAGCTGCGACGCTCACATTCGCCTTGGCGCACCCAACCCCTAGCATTTCTCGTGCCGTTAGGGTTTGGCTTTTCCTCACATCAAAAATCAGCATTCACGAGGCCAACTGCGGGTGAAAGTGTCGCACTGAAACACATTGCGCTGCCTCTCTGTATGAAAATCCGTATAGATCGATCACAAATGTCTCCATAATTTGGGTTATGCGCCTCTCCATTCAAAGTGTGAGCCCCAGGACCAAAGTGGGGCCGTCCGCTACGTCGGTCGACGCCTATCTGCTGCGCATGCGCCCGTTCGTTCAGGCCGGAGCCGAGGAGTTCGCCTCCGAGGCTCGGCTGCTCGATAAGGCTTCTGTAGCCGGCCGCACGCGCCCCACTGTTGTCCTGCTCGATAGCCGAGGACGGCTCTTCTCCTCTGAGGAGCTGGCAGCCTGGATTGGACGTCAGCGCGATGGCGGCGCACAGCACCTCCTCTTTGCCATCGGGCCAGCGGATGGCTGGTCCGACACAGCCCGCAGCCGCGCCGATCTCTTGCTCTCCTTCGGGCCCATGACCTTCCCACATGAGCTCGCCCGCGTCATGCTGGCAGAGCAGGTGTATCGCGCATTTACAATCCTCGCTGGACACCCGTATCACTGCGGACACTGAGAGCGGCCCACAAATACAAGCCGCGCACACCGGAGAAGTCAGCCCACACGGCTTTGGTGGCGTGTGATCGCCAGTGAAGGGCATCCGCGAAAACAGCCGCGCTTTGGCGGACGGAAGGGAAGTGGCATGGCCTGGTTCAAGCGGCAGGACAACGACATCGAGAGCTCGCAGGAGAAACGCGTCCGCACCGAGGGGCTATGGGTCAAGTGCGACGGCTGCAGCCAGTTCATTTTCAAGGCCGACCTTGAAGGCAACCAGCAGGTCTGCCCAAAGTGTGGCCGCCATCGCAAGATGGACGCGCGCACCCGCGTCGCCACGCTGCTCGAACCCGGCTACGAACTGGTCGACCTCGAGTTGAAGTCCACTGACCCGCTCAAATTCACTGACACGAAGAGCTACCGCAGCCGGCTTGCGAAGGCGCAGGAGGCCACCGGCCTGAACGATGCCATCGTCAACGCGCTCGGCCGTCTCGGCTCGCACGATGTCGTGCTCAGCGTTATGGAATACGGCTTCATCGGTGGCAGCATGGGCGCCGTCGTGGGTGAGACCATCGCCCGCGCGGTCGATCGCTCGCTCGCTACGCGCCGCCCGCTCATTGTCATCTCTGCGTCCGGCGGCGCACGCATGATGGAGGGCATCGTCAGCCTGATGCAGCTCGCAAAGATCTCAAGCAGCCTGGGCGAGCTCGACGAAGCCGGCGTTCCTTATATATCTGTCCTGACCGACCCCACCACGGGCGGCGTCACGGCCAGCTTTGCCATGCTTGGCGACCTGAACATCGCCGAACCCGGCGCCCTGATTGGCTTTGCCGGACCCCGCGTCATTGAGCAGACCATCCGGCAGAAGCTGCCCGAGGGCTTCCAGCGCTCCGAGTTTCTGCTCGAGCACGGCATGCTCGATGCCGTCGTCTCCCGGCTCGACATGAAGGCATACCTCGATCGCGCCCTCAGCTTTATGACCGCGGCCGCCTAGCAAAGGCGCCGCCTCCTGCAAGTACACTGATCGTTATGCAATACACCGAGGCCGTCGATCGCCTGGCCGCACTCGGCGCGGAGTTGCACAGCCCAGCCGGCCAGCCGCGGCGCAAATTCGAACTAGCCCAGATGCGCACGCTCATGGCGGCGCTCGGCAATCCCCAGCAGCGCTTCCGCTCGGTGCTGATCGCCGGCACCAACGGCAAGGGCTCCACCGGCGCGACCCTGGCCAGCATCCTCGCTGCCTCCGGCCTGCGCACCGGTCTCTACACCTCGCCACATCTGGTGCGGGTGAATGAGCGCATCCGCGTCCTCTCCCGTGCCGACGCAGCGACCTTACGCATCGCCCAGGGCCTGATCCCGGATGCAACCTTCGGCGAGCACCTGGAGCAGGTTATCCACGCGGCAGAGCGCCTCGTCTCCGAAGGCCGCCTCCCCGGAGCGCCCAGCTTCTTCGAAACGATCACCGCCATGGCCTTCCTGCACTTCGCAGCAGAAGCCGTGGACATCGCGGTCCTTGAAGTCGGGCTCGGCGGACGGCTGGACGCGACCAACATCGTTGATCCTGTGCTCTCCGTCATCACCGACATCTCGCTCGATCACACGGAATGGCTGGGCCACACCATCGCCGAGATCGCTCGGGAAAAGGCCGGCATTCTTCGCGCAAACGGCGTACTAGTCACACTGCCCCAGCACCCCGAGGCGAACCAGGCGATTGGCGAAGCAGCCGTGGCGCTGAACGTACGCGGCATCAATGCGGCTGCTGCTCTGCCCTATGGCACCGTCGCTGTGACGAATGATCGCAACCAATACACATTAGCGATGGACGACCTTTCCGTCGAGGTCGACTCGCCGCTCGCCGGACAGCACCAGCAGCGCAACCTCGCGCTCGCCATCACCGCCGCACTTGAATTACGTAACTCACACCATTACGAAATTGGCAGCGCCTCGATCGCCGCAGGCATCCGTCAGACCGACTGGCCGGGTCGTCTCGAGCGGCTCACGCACGACGGACGGGCCATGCTGCTCGATGTAGGTCACAACCCCGCCGGCGCGTGGACCCTTCGGGCTGCGCTGTCCGCGCTGCCTGGCTTCGACACAGTGGTCTTCGGCTGTCTCGATGACAAGCCGGTCGAGGAGCTGGCCCAGATCCTGTTCCCACTCTTCGAGCGCGTGCTGCTCGTTCCAGTTGCGTCGCCGCGCGCTGCCACCGGAGCCCGCCTCCTGGCCGCCGCGAACACCACGGGCGCGCACGCCACACTCGAGCCCAACCTCTCCGCAGCGCTCGCCGAGGTTCCGGCCAGGGCCAATGCGGTCATCACCGGCTCTGTGTACCTGGTCGGCGAGGCAAGGCGTCTCCTGCTCGCGCAAGGTTGGGGCTCTCATGCCGGTTGAGCCGGAGCTGCAACCCGCAGCGCCTTCGACGAATGCCCTCGTCCCTGTGCCAGAACGCCACCTCCGCAGGACGGAACAGCTGCTCTCAACCGTCGTCCAGGGACCACTGTTCTTCTCGGCTACGGCGGCCTTCGGCACGCTCTCGCTGATTGCTTCACTAACGGAAGACGACGGTCGCCGCCAGCACAGGATTGCCCAGGCTTGGGCACGCTGGTCGCTCGCCATCGCGCGCTCACCCATCCGCGTCACCGGCCTCGACATCCTGCACAACCACCCGGTCGCGGTCTACTGCTCGAACCACCTGTCCTACATGGACACCCCGGCCATCTTCGCCGCGCTGCCGTTTCCCTTCCGCATCCTCGCCCGCAGCGACCTGTGGCGCATCCCCTTCATCGGCTGGCACCTCAACCGCTCCGGCCAGATCCCTGTCGCCGTCGACAATCCGCGCGCCTCGATCGCGTCGCTGACCACCGGGGTACGCGCGCTCAAGTCCGGCATGCCGCTCTTTGTCTTTCCCGAGGGCGGCCGCTCGCCCAATGGCAAGCTCCAGCCCTTTATGAGCGGGCCCGCCTACATGGCGATCCGTGCTGGCGTCCCCGTGATTCCGATGGCGCTGGTCGGCACCTATGAACTGCTGCCCATGCACACACGCGAATTCAGCCCACGACCACTCGAACTGCGCGTCGGCCAGCCGATTTCGACCTCCGGCATGAACGCGCGACAGGCTGAGGCACTCACGGGACAAATTCGAGAAGCCATCCTCGCGCTACAGGACGCACCACCAGCCCCGAACCAACTATGATCCAGCCCCGCATCCTCATCCCGGAACCCACCTCCTTTGACCGCGCCTACAACGAGCGCGGCTGGCCGCAATACGCCGAGGCCGTGCGTCAGGCGGGCGGCGAGCCCGTGCTGGTGCCGCTGCACGCCACCCAGGAGGAGCAGGCGCGCCTGGTTGCGAGCGCCCAGGGCGTGCTGCTCCCCGGGAGCCCCGCCGACATTAATCCTGAGAAGTGGGGCGAGGTTGTGCACCCAGAGACCGCAGCTGCGGACCCGCTCCGCGAGGCAGCCGACGAACTCCTGCTCCAGGATGCCTTCAACCTGCAGAAGCCCCTGCTCGGCATCTGCTACGGCCTGCAATCCATGAATGTCTGGCGTGGAGGCTCACTCGTTCAGCATCTCGAGACGGCCATCAACCACAGCCCCGGCCGCGATGTGCACGAGGCGCATGCGCTCGAAGTACTTGATGGCAGCCATCTGGCAAGCCTGGTCCGCGACTCGCAGCCAGGAAGCCCCGTGCTGGTCAACTCCAGCCACCACCAGGCGCTTGGGCGGCTCGGCGACCAGCTCGTTCGTGTCGGGACCAGCCCGGGCGACAATGTCGTTGAGGCAGTCGAAGATCCCTCAGCCCCGTTCGTCATCGGCGTCCAGTGGCACCCGGAGCGGACGACCGCCTCCAGCCCCCTCTCGCGCCAACTCTTCCGCCAGTTCGTCGAAGCGGCCCGCACCTGGGCTCCTCGCCCGAACGGCGCCGCAACTCTAGGCATTTGAGCTTGGTCGCACCCGGGCAGATCACTCCTGAGCAGGTATCCGCCGCTGCCGCACGCTGGAGCCTCCCGCTGCCGGGGAATGCCGACATCCAGCTCGCGGCCTACGGCAACCTGCTGCTGCGCTGGAACGAGCGACTCGCTATGACCGCCATCCGCACTCCCGGCGAACTTATCGACCGCCACGTGATGGAGGGCCTCTTCGCTGCCGCACATCACCCGCAGCCTAAGGGGAATGAGCCAGCAGTGCTGGACTTCGGCTCCGGTACCGGCGTTCCCGGCATCCCTCTAGCGATCTGCCGTCCCGAGCTCCACGTCACACTCGCCGAGTCGCAGCAGAAAAAGGCCTCCTTCCTCCGGGAAGCAGTCCGGCAACTCGGTCTGCGCTCGCGCGTGCATCCCGGACGTGCCGAAGCCCTGCCGTCGGGAAGCTTTGACGCGGTCTGGATGCGTGCGGTCGAGCGGAGTGTCGCCATGCTCCCCCTCGCTGCCGCCTTGGTCAGCCCATCCGGCGCGTTGTGCCTCCTCAGTGGTTCGGCGGTTCCAAAACTGCCCGATTGGCATTGGACCAGCCTGCCGCTCCCTCACTCAGAAAGACGCGTTTTGCACATCGGCACCCGCTAGGTTTGTTCCACGTGGAACACTCTAACCCCTGCGCTTTCTGCTGTTCCACGTGGAACATCCCACGCCCTCCCCGCGATCCACAATCCAATCCACAGGTCGCACAAGCACCCCCGTTTGCATCCTGCCGCCTCACCCCTTAGCTTCAGTAACAATGTCAGAAGCCATCTGTCTGGCCATCGCCAACCAAAAAGGCGGCGTCGGGAAAACGACGACAGCCATCAACCTGAGCGCGGCTCTCGCCCTCGAAGGCCTCCAGTGCGTCCTCATCGACTGCGACCCTCAGGCCAACAGCACCAGCGGCCTCGGCGTCGCCCGTGAGGGCGATCACGGCTCTGTCTACGACCTGCTGACCGGCGCGGCCTCCGTCGACACCCTGCTCCAGCCCACCGGCATCGAGACTCTCAAGATCATTCCAGGCAGCCGCAACCTCATCGGCGCCAACATCGAGCTCGTCGATAACAAGAATCGCGAGACCCGCCTCAGGGAAGCTCTCAAAGAGCTCCGGATCGCCTACGACTTCATCCTGCTGGACTGCCCCCCAGCGCTCGATCTCCTCACCCTGAACGCCCTTGTCGCCGCCGATCGCCTGCTCGTCCCCATGCAGGCCGAGTACTTCGCCCTCGAGGGCGTCAGCGAGCTGCTCGGCACCATCGGCCGCGTCCAGCAGGCCTTCAACCCCAAACTCCAGCTCGAGGGCGTCGTGCTCACCATGTACGATGAGCGCACCAACCTGGCCCAGCAGGTCACAGAGAACCTGAAGACCTTCTTCGGCGACAAACTCTACAAAACCGTCATTCCCCGCAACGTTCGGCTCGCTGAGGCGCCCAGCCACGGCAAGCCCGTCCAGCTCTACGACCCCCGCTCTCGTGGGGCCGAAGCCTACCGCGACTTGGCCGACGAGTTGCTGTCGCACCACAAGATCATCAGCCCCGCCGCCAAGGAGCGCGAGGCCAACGCGAAGACCCGCAAAAATACCAAGATCCGCTTCTGGCCTTACGCCTGAGTCGAACCCTGCCTGGAGATTCCGCCATGTCCACACCTGACAAACGACGCGCGCTCGGCAAAGGCCTCGAAGCGCTGCTACCTCATCGTCCCAGCACGCCACCGCCCGCACCCGCTACGGTTCCGTCGCTCTCCGCCCAGGCGGACGGCAGCCCCAACCCTACTGGCGCGCCGCTAGAGATAGCCGTCGATCTCATCGACCGCAACCCCTTCCAGACCCGCACCCAATTCGACGAAGCCGCCCTCGACGAGCTCGCCACGTCCATCGGAGCCACCGGCGTCGTTCAGCCCATCCTGGTGCGGCCCATTGCGGACGGCCGCTATCAGCTCATCGCCGGCGAGCGCCGCCTCCTCGCGTCACGTAAGGCCGGCAAGGCCACCGTTCCCGCCGTCGTCCGGCAAGCCTCCGACGGGCAGGCGATGGAGATGACGATCATCGAAAACCTCCAGCGGGCCGACCTTAACCCGATGGAGCAGGCCCGCGCCTTCGATCGCCTGAGCCGCGAATTCCAACTCACCCAGGAGCAGATGGCGAAGCGCACCGGCAAAGACCGCGCCTCGGTCGCGAACTTTCTCCGACTGCTTCGTCTGCCGACAGAGATCCAGGGCAAGGTCGAGAGTGGAGACCTCACCTTCGGCCACGCCCGCGCCCTGCTCGCACTCGAGTCGCCGGACGCGATCCTCAAGGCCGCGCAGAAGGTGCTCGCGCTCTCCATGTCTGTGCGTCAGACCGAGAGCTTCGTCCAGAACACCCTCAACCCGGAGAAGGCCGAAAAGACCGCAAAGCCGAAAGACGTGCTCGACCCCAATGTCCGCGAGGCCCGCGATCAGATGCAGCGCGCCCTCGGGCTCAAGGTCGCCATTGAGGACAAGGGCGGCAAGGGCAAGGTCATCATCGAGTACACCAACCTCGAAGCCTTCGACTCGCTGATGGAGCGGCTCACCGGCGCAGGCACTGCATGAGTGAGCCGGCACCGCTCCCGCACGCGCCTGTGCGCCGGCGCATCTGGCTCGGCCCTCTGCTAGACGGCCTCATGGTCCTGCTGGTGCTTGTCTTCCTCGGGCTGCCAATCTTCTCCGGCTCGGCCGGCAGTGGCAGCTCGTTCAACCTGGTCTGGCTCGCGCTGCCGGTCTGGCTCGCGCATCACGGCGTCGGCCTTGAATCTGCAACCGTCGATGTGACAATTGCAGCGCTTGTGCTCGCCATCGCCGGCGCACTGCTCGCCATCGCGGCACGCATGCGGGCGGGCGCCCTGCTCTGGGCCATCGGCACGCTCTGCTTTGCCGCGTCCATCGCAAGTCTCCTGCAGCCGTGGACGGCCGTCTTCTTCCTCGGGGCGATGCTGCTGCTCATCGCGCTCCGCGCGCGCTTTGTCCCCCTGCACGCGGTGACAGCACTGCAAGCCGTTCTGCTGGAGCTGTGGCCTCTCGGCTATGCGATCGGCTACGCCGTGCTGGCCTGGCGCTACAACCCGCAACTACTGTGGCGCGTCCTGCTCATCGCGCTCGGTGCGGCGCTGGTGGCGCGCGCCATCGTGCCCGCGAACGCACCCCGCCATACGTAACTGCTCATTGCACTCATCATCTTGAGCGCAAAAAAAAGTGGTGTGGCTCCGCAGAGCCACACCACAGTCGCTCACAACGTCTCTCCAGCCCGGCGCCAACGCCCCCGGTGCCTGGATTGGAGGCGGCTACTTCTTCGGCGGCGCGATCGTGTCCTTCGCGGACTTCGCCACGCGGAACTTCACCACCGTCTTCGCCTTGATCTTGATCTGCTCACCCGTCTGCGGGTTGCGGCCCAGGCGTGCCTTGCGCTCCGCCTTCACCAGCCGGCCCAGACCGGGGATCACGAACACGCCGTTCTTCTTGGTCTCCTTCACGGCGGTCTCAGTCAGAAGTTCGAAAAATCCGTTCACCTGCTTGTTGGTCAGCTCGAGCTTCTCGGCCATCGCCCGAACGAGCTGTGTCTTGGTCAATCCTGCTGCCATGCGTATTCCTCCTCGTACTCGTGTATCGCCCTGGGGCTCGCGTCCCCGAGCGCTGGTTTAGGAAAGCTCCGCTCCCGCGTGCCAGGTCATCCGTTGCACCGGGCCCCAGCGATCGAGTGCACGCATCGCCAGTGTTTATGCGGGTTCCCGCAACTTCTACCGCGTTCACCATGCGGCCTGCCGGCGCTGCTTGTCAACGAGAAATCAGGCATTTCCACAAGTTTCTTGCGGTTTTGGCCACAATCACCGGCTTTTATAGGGTTTTCTACAACTTTCTGGCTACATGGGCCGCCAAACACGCGGCTCCCGGCGTCCTCGCGTGCGCTAAAACAGCGGTTTCCGCGGCTTCTCGGCTGCCTTCAGCAGCGGCCGGTTCAACAACTCCACCAGCGGCGCGGCCGCGCGAAAGCGCTGCGCGATCTGCTTCGCAATGTCAGCTTTCGCCGCCGCAGCGGACGGCAGCGTCACGCTGCGTCCCCAGCGCCGCTGCCGGATCAGGTCCAGCGCCGGATGGTCCACAGGAAATCCCTTCGGCGCACGCGTCATCGGATCGCCGCTCTCTTCCTCCGGAAACAGCCGCCGCATCGCCCGTCCGCCATCAAGCTTCCGATACTCCTCATGGTGCTCGAGCAGGTGACGCCGAATCGCCAGCAACTGCTCCGGATCCGGCATGTACGCGCCAAACGCGATCATCACTTCCTTGCCTGAGATCTGCAGGTAATAGCCCGCGCCAGACGTCTTCGTCAGCCCGTCACGCACCCACCAGCCAGACACGTGCGGCTTGTACGGCGACTTATCCTTCGCGAAGCGCGTGTCGCGATAGATGCGCATCAGGATCGACTCCGGCGCGCGCACATGCGCCGGCGCAAAGTCCATCATCGCCCCGGTCACGGCCTCGATCAGCGCCAGCATGGGCCGCTTCACTTCCGCTTCGTAGATCGGCTTGCGCTCGTTGAACCAGAGGCGGTCGTTGTTGCGCGCCAGCCCGCGCAGAAAACGCAACCCCTCCGGTGACAGATACGGCTCGGCCTTCTCTGGCGCGGCCTTGGCTGGCTTCGTTGCCGCTGCCTTCTTCGCGCGGGTCGCGCTCTTCGTCTGCGCCTGCATGCTGCGGGTGGTCCTCCGGGAAAGGCTGCAGGTCCAGTATCCACCGCCCAGAGACATCACACGCAGCGAACGGAAGGGTCGCTTCGTTCAGGCGAACAGCATCGCAATCGGCAGGAAAACTAGCGGTCCGCGATCAGCATCAGCGGATCGGGCTCCACGCGGCAGGACTGCCCCGCCCCCGGACGCCACCGCGAGCCGTCCGCATAGCGCAGCTCCATGATGTTCACCCATGCCACTGACGTCAGACCATCCACCGCCAGCAAATGGCTCCACGACCCCGCCGCCGCTACGCGACTGTCGAGATGCACATGACGCACTGCATCTGCACCGGAGTCGTCGGTACGCAGCTCCGCCGCGGAAGCCGAGCCCGCGGTCACCACGCGGCCCTTGTTCTCTGTCCCGTGCACATCCAGCTCTGCACTGACGATCGGCGCACGTCCCATGTTCGTCATCGAGAGATCGAGCCACTGATGCGTCTGCGACTTCTCGCTGCGCCGCCCCGCCGGCATCAGCGTTCCATCCGCGTGGCGGCTCACCGCCAGGTCAACAGGACACACGTCCGCTGGTCGCGGATGCACGGCGACCTGGATGGCAGTCGAATGCTGCGCAGGCAGCGTCGCGGGAGCAAGCAGCAGGAGTGCAGCAGAGGAGAGAACGAAACGCATAGCAGGACCTCCGGGTGAGGCGGCTTTCGCTCGACACCAATCTACGCCCGGTCCCTCGCCGCCGACAACGTCACAATCGCCCTAGCGAATCGCCATCAACGCTGCGCGAAACAGGGTGTCGAAGTGCTCGCCTGCCTGCTTGTCCTTCGCCACTGCGCTCTCGATCGCCTTCTCTGCCGAGGCGCGCTGATACCCGAGATTCACCAGTGCGGAGAGCACATCCTCCGCCGCAGGTCCGGCCGCAGCCATCGCAGGTGCCGCCGCGGTCGCCATGTCTTCGAGCTTGTCCTTCAGCTCCAGCGCCAGTCGTTCCGCCAGCTTCTTGCCCACACCCGGAATACGCGTCAGCGTCGCGTGATCCTGCCCGCGCAGCGCCGTCACCAGCCGATCCGCCGGCAGCCCGCTCTGGATCTTGATCGCGAGCTTCGGCCCCACGCCGCTCACCGTGATCAGCCGCTCAAACAGCCGCTTGTCTTCGCGGTCCAGGAATCCGTAAAGCGCGAGCGTGTCCTCGCCCACCTGCGTGTGGATGTGGAGCCCCACGTCCGCACCCTCTGACGGCAGCGATGTGTAGGTCGAAACACTGATGGCGACGTCATAGCCAACGCCCGCCGCCTCCACGATGGCTTGGTGCGGTTGCTTGCTGAAGAGTCGTCCGCGAAGGTGCGCGATCATGCGCCTATGGTAGCCGCCCGCGCGTGATCCGCCGCGGTCTTCGGCAGCAGCGCCGTCAGCAGCCCGAGCGCCGGCAGAAACGCGCACACGTGATACACGAGGTCCAGGCTGGTCGCATCCGCCAGCTTGCCCAGCAGCGCCGCACCCAGTCCGCCCATCCCGAACGCGAGGCCGAAGAATAGCCCGGAGATCGTACCCACTCGGTGCGGCACCAGCTCCTGCGCATAGACCAGGATCGCGGTAAACGCCGAGGACAGCACCAGCCCGATGATCACGATCAGGATGCCGGTCCACAACAGGTTTGCGTACGGCAGCAGCAGCGTAAACGGCAGCACGCCCACGATCGAACCCCAGATCACCACGCGCCGTCCATAGCGATCGCCGATCGGTCCGCCCAGGAAGGTGCCGATCGCCGCTGCGCCAAGAAACAGGAACAGATACATTTCCGCGCGGTGCAGCGACACATGGAAGCGCTGGATCAGGTAGAAGGTGAAATAGCTGGTGATGCTCGCGATGTAGAAGTACTTCGAGAACACCAGCACGCCAAGCACAGTCATCACGCGGGCCACATCGCGCCGCGGCTGCACGTTCTCCGCAAAGGCTCGTGTCACTCGCGACGCAGCAGCCTGGGTGCGAATCGTGTCGCGATACCATCCGCCGATGCGGATGAGCAGCCCGATGCCGAGCAGCGCCGCCAGCGAGAACCACGCGATGCGATGCTGTGCCCGCTCCGGGTTACGCGCCGACAACACCACCAGGAGCACCAGCAGCGGCCCCAGCGCCGAGCCAGCATTGCCGCCCACCTGGAACACCGACTGCGCCAGCCCATGCTGTCCGCCCGACGCCAGCCGCGCCACACGCGACGACTCCGGATGAAACACCGCCGACGCCAACCCGACCAGCGCACCCGCGACCAGCAGCCAGCCATACGTCGGCGCCCACGCCAGCAGCAACAGCCCGAACACGGAGAACGCCATCCCCACGGCCAGCGAGTACGGCATCGGCCGGCGATCCGTCGCCATCCCGACGAACGGCTGAAACAGCGACGCCGTCACCTGGTAGGTAAACGTCACCATCCCGATCTGCCCCAGCGACAGCCCATACGTGCGCTGAAACAGCGGATACAGCGCCGGAATCGTCGCCTGCACCAGGTCGTTCAGCAGATGGCAGGCGCTGATGCCGGCCAGCACCAGCAGCAGTGTGCCCCGCAGCGGCTCGGCAGCGATAGCCTTTGCCGGTGCAGTCTGCTCGATGCTCGATTCTGCAGCGGACACGGTCTCTCCCTGGCCTGCGATCGGAAGTCTCAACAGTGAGGCCCCAGCCTCCGGTTAGCGGCGGCGGTAGTGGATCTGGAACTGGTAGCCATGGTTCGGTGGAAACAGCGCCGCAATGGCTTGCAGCCGCTCTGCCAGCGCCTTCGACTGCAGCAGCGGATACTCGCGCTCACGCAGATCCGCATAGTCGAAATCCAGCGTCAGCGACAGCATGTAGATCGCCAGCGCATCGGCAAACGCCGCGTGGATGTACGCCGTCTTGGCCTTCTCGTCCACGGCCCGCGCCACGCGTTGCGCGCCTGCGCCGTCATGGCTGCTGCGCCCGTTGCGGCCGCGCTCGGCCGGTTCGTCCGTCGCCTCGCCATACGCGCGCATGCGACTCTCCCATGCGTCGTGGCTGGTCTCGCCGCGCACCTGCGCCACGGCCTGCCGGTCCAGCAGCTCGCCAAAGCTGGCGGGCACGCCGGCTGCGTCCACAAAGTGGTGTCCCACATTGATGAACAGCTCAAACGCCAGCGCGAACTTGTCCTGCATCAGCCGCGTCGAGATGAAGATGCAGTCCGCCCCGGCGAAGTGCAGGTTGCGGTGGCAGATCGCGCGATCGCTCAGATCGTTCGAGAACTGCGGCGCGACCAGCGTCTCCCCGCCGGTGTGCGCGTCGTCGGGAATGCTGTCGCCCTCATGCTCATGGATCGTGAGCGGGACGAAGTAGTACGCCCGCTGCCGCAGCGCCCCGGCCACTGCCTGCGGCACCGCCAGCAGGATCTGCTCCAGCTCACCCGGCGATAGCTTGTGGTCGCCAAAGGTCGCGTAGCAGATGCCGTTCTCCGCCTGCTGCACGGCGGTTTCGCGCGCCACCTGCGCCGCCGGCAACAACTCTGTCTGTGCGGTATGCCCCATCCGATTTATTCTAGACCGGATGACAGCCCTCTCTGCACAGAACTCCGGCCCCCGCTCCCGGCCCTCCACGGTGCAGCCTGGCACGACGCGCATCTTCGGCATCCCGGCCGGCGACTTCGGCCTCTTCGCCAGCCTGCTTATCTCTGCCGCGCTCGGCTTCATCGCCTTCTTCGGCGTCACCTTCCTGTCCATCTTCGGCCTGTTGATCTACAACAGCGCGGGCCACCACAAGGTCACGCTCGACGTCAGCTACAAGTACTTCGGGCTGCCCGCCGGCATCGCCGTCCTCCTCATCAGCGGGCTGACCCTGCTCGCCATCTGGCTGCGCCGCAAGATCACGGCACGCTAGCCCCATGGCAATCGTCACTATCTCGGCGACAGACCTCGCCACCGCGACTCCGGAGCAGAAGCGCGCCTGGTGCGAGCGCCTCGAAGAAGGCGGCATCGTCTTCTTCCCGGAGAGCCCGATCCCCTTCGCGCCCGGCGACCTCGACTTCCTCCGCGGCCAGCAGCAGACCGACAGCAGCCTGCACAAGAACATCGCCTACAAGCCAAGAGCCGACGAGCTCAGCGGCCTCGACACCAGGACCGCAAACAGTGAAGCCGTCGCGCGCCTGCGCGGCATCATGCGCGGCTACTCGCAGTCGGTCACCACGTTCCTCACCGGCTTCCTCGCGCCCTACAACGCGCACTGGCAGCTTGATTACGCCAGCTTCCGACCGCAGGAGGAGCAGGGCCGCGACCTGCCGCTGCGCCGCCGCAATGACCTGCTGCACACGGACGCCTTCCCCACTCGGCCCACGCACGGTGCGCGCATTCTGCGCTTCTTCAACAACATCCATGCCACCCGCACCCGCGACTGGATCGTCAGCGATCCCTTCCGCAGCGTCGCCCTGCGCTACGCACCCAAAGAGATCGCGTTGCCCCGTCCGGACTCCGGCCTCGGCCGCGCGTTCAAGTCAATGGCGACCGGCATCGGCCTCGGTGCCGCTGCGCCCGCGCTCAAGCGCTCGCCCTATGACGACTTCATGATGCGCTTCCATAACTTCCTCAAAGAGAGCGCCGACTTCCAGAGCTCCTGCGCGAAGTACGACTATCAGTTCCCCGCCGGGTCCAGCTGGATGGTCTACACAGACATGGTGCCGCACGCCGTGCTCGCTGGTCAGTACGCGCTCGAGCAGACCTTCCTCGTTGCGCCCGACGCGATGGTCGCGCCGCAGCACGCGCCGCTCACCGTGCTCGAAGAGCTCGCCGGCGCTCGACTGATCTAGCCACTTCGCGCGGCACACATCGCTCGGCCCAGCCCCAGTTGCCGCTTTCGCGCCTGCTATCCTCCTCGCACATTGTTCCGCTCCTGGAGGCTCGTCCCTATGCTGATCGCCCGCAAGGCTGCGCTGCTCGCGCTCGCCTGCGCCATCCTCGCTCCTGCGTCATCCCGGCTCGCCGCTGCCGATAAGAAGCCCGCGCATCCCGCTGCCGCCACACAGGCAGAGCCCTGGAACGCGCCGCAGCCTGCTGTCGAAGCCATCGACCTGGGCGCCTACGGCCGCATCCGCGAAGAAGGCCTCGCGCACTCGCACATTATGGAGTTCGCCTCCGCTCTGAGTGATGACATCGGCGGTCGCCTCACCGGCTCGCCCAACATGGAGAAGGCCAACAACTGGACGCGCGACGAGCTCACGCGCCTCGGACTGGTCAACGCGCACCTCGAGGACTGGGGCGAGTTCGGCCTCGGCTGGCAGCAGATCAACACCTGGGTCCGGATGAGCGCGCCCGACACCGCGCCCTTCATCGCGCAGGCCACCCCGTGGTCGCCCGGCACCAACGGCCCCATCACGGCCGACGCCACCCAGGTCGTCATCGCCGACGACAAGGACTTCGACAAGTACAAGGGCAAGCTCGCCGGCAAGATCGTGCTGCTCGGCGACATGCGCGCGGTCCCGCCCGTGGACAAGCCGCTGTTCGAGCGCTACACCGACCAGCAGCTTCAGGACATCGCTCAATACCCCGCCGGCGACCAGAACCGCGAGTACGCCAGCCGCGTCGCGCAATACCTCAAGCGGTTGGAGACCCGCGACAAGGTCGCCACCTTCCTCGCGGATGAAAAGGTCGCCGCCGTCCTGGTGCCCAGCCGCGATGCCGAGCACGGCGGCGGCAGTGGCGGCACCTTCTTCGACGACAACGGCGCAGCCCTCGGCACCGCGCCCTACAAAGCGGAGAAGGCGGTCAAGGTGCCCGTCGCCGTCCTCGCTATCGAACACTACGGCCGCGTCTCGCGCCTGCTCAAGCAGCACGTCCCCGTCAAGCTCGAGCTGAACATCGAGACCAGGGTCACCGGCGAGCACCAGCACGGCTTCGACACCGTCGCCGAGATCCCCGGCACCGATCCTGACCTGAAGGAGCAGGTCGTCATGGTCGGCGGCCACCTCGACTCATGGATCGCCGGCACCGGCGCGACCGACAACGGCGCCGGCTCCATCGTCGCCATGGAGGTCGTCCGCATCCTCAAGGCCATCGACGCGCACCCACGCCGCACCATTCGTATCGCGCTGTGGAGCGGCGAGGAGCAAGGCCTGTTCGGCTCGCGCGGCTACGTCAAGCAGCACTTCGGCTCGTTCCCGCTCTCGACCGAGCCCGACCAGCTCAAGCTGCCCGAGTTCATCCGCAAGCCGGGCGGCCCCATCGAGACCAAGCCCGAGTGGAAGACGCTCGATGCCTACTTCAACGTCGACAACGGCTCCGGCAAGGTCCGCGGCGTCTACCTGCAGGGCAACGCAGCGGTCGAGCCCATCTTCCGCCAGTGGATCGCGCCTCTCAAGGACCTCGGCGTCTCCACCATCACCATGCAGAACACGGGCGGCACGGATCACCTGTCCTACGACGCGGTAGGCCTGCCTGGCTTCCAGTTCATCCAGGACCCGCTCGACTACGAGACTCGCACGCACCACTCCAACATGGACGTCTACGAGCGCCTCCAACCCGGTGACCTCGCGCAGATCGCCACCGTCGAAGCGATCTTCGTCTACAACGCAGCCATGCGCGATCAGATGATCCCGCGGAAGGCCTTCCCCCATCCCGAGCAGCGCGAACAGCAGTCCGCCCCGCTCAAGGATCTCTTCCCGGACGCCGTGCCGGACATGAAGTAGGGCACGCTCCGTCCCACCGAAAGGCCCGCCTCGCGCGGGCCTTTTCTGTTCCTCAGCCGTTCAGCCGCCACAGCGCCCAGCTCAGCGCCGTCGCGAACCCCACCCACAGCGCATACGGCGTCATCAGCCACGCCGCGCCACGCGACACGCGCCCGAACAACACCGTACTCATCACGATCGCAAACAGCAGGATCAGGATCTCGAGCGCCGCTGCAAACAACAGGTGCGCGCGGAAGAAGATCAGCGTCCACGCGAAGTTCAACGCAAGCTGCGCGGCAAACCAGCCCAGCCCCGCCGACCGGGTACGCGAGTCCGGCAGGCGCCACACCAGCCACGCCGCGATGCCCATCAGCGCGAACAGCACAGTCCACACCGGCGCGAAGATCGAGTCCGGCGGCGTAAAGCCCGGCTTGTGAAGTGTGGGGTACCACGTCGTGATTCCGTGCGCTGTCATCAGCCCAGAGACGGCCCCTACGGCTTCGCAGACCACGATGAAGCCGGCCAGCCACAGACCGCTTCGCGGCCGGCTCACCGTCGCTGCTGTTGTTTGTTCCGACATCCAATTCCCCTCCCACCGCGCCTGCAAAGATCGGCCTGCAGTGTAAGCCATCGCCGTCCACGGCAGTGGCGGGTGGATGACGCGCCACCCGGCCGCAATCCGCTCCAGGCGCGACCTCAACGACACTGCAATCCGCCGCGTGACTTATCCTTGTCCCAACATCATGCCCGACCAGATCCAGGTTCATCTGCCCGATGGCTCCGTACGAGCCCTCCCCTCCGGCTCCACGCCGTTCGACGTCGCCAACGCCATCTCGCCGCGCCTCGCCGCCGCCTCCGTGGTCGCGCGCATCAAGCCCGCCCGCCCGCTCGCCGATCCGGCCCATGTTCCGCACCAGCAGGCACCTGGCGACGAGAAGTCCGCTCCCGGTGAGCAGGCCATGTACGCCGCGCCCGATGCCGCCGCCGCGCGCCTCGTCGATCTGCGCACCCCGCTCGTCGAGGACGTGCATCTGCAACTCCTCACGGAGAAGGACCCCGACGCGCTGCCGGTGGTTCGTCACTCTGCCGCGCACGTTATGGCGACCGCGGTGCTCGAGCTCTTCCCGGAGACCAAGCTCGGCCACGGCCCCGCCACCGACGCTGGCTTCTTCTACGACTTCTATCGGCCCACGCCCTTCACCACGGATGACCTCTCCGCCATTGAGCTCAAAATGGCCGAGGTCGTCGCGCGCGATCAACCCTTCGTGCGCGAGTTCGAGCCGCGCGACGAAGGCCTCGCACACTATCGCGAGCAGGGCGACTTCATGAAGGTCCACTTCATCGAGCGCTTTACCCAGCCCGGCGAAGAGATCTCGCTCTATCGCAACGGCCCGTTCGTCGACTTCTGCCGCGGCCCGCACGTGCCTTCCACCGGCCGCGTCAAGGCGTTCAAGGTCCTCTCGCTCGCCGGCGCGTACTGGCTCGGCGATGAAAAGAATCCGCAGTTGCAGCGCGTCTACGGCACCGCTTTCTTTTCGAAGAAGGAGATGGACGAGCATTTCGCGCGGCTCGAAGAGGCAGCCCGCCGCGACCATCGCGTGCTCGGCAAGCAGCTCGATCTGTTCTCCATCCAGGAACTCGCCGGCGCCGGCCTCGTCTTCTTCCACCCCAAGGGCGGCATCGTCCGCAAGACGATGGAAGACTGGATGCGCGAAGAATGCATCCGCCGCGGTTACGACATGGTGTTCACCCCGCACGTCGCCCGCGTCAATCTGTGGCAGACCAGCGGCCACGAAGGCTTTTACGCGGACAACTTCTTCACCAAGATGGAGCTCGACGACGCAGACTACCGGCTCAAGCCGATGAACTGTCCGGGCCACATCCTCATCTACAAAAACGCGCCCAAGAGCTACCGTGACCTGCCCGTCCGCTACGCGGAACTCGGCAGCGTCTATCGTTATGAGCGCTCCGGCACCATGCATGGTCTGCTGCGCGTGCGCGGCTTCACTCAGGACGATGCCCACATCTTCTGCACCCCCGGGCAGATCGAAGACGAGGTCGCCGCCTGCATCGACTTCGCCGAAGCCGTGCTCAAAACCTTTGGCTTCTCCGAGTACAAGGTCGAGCTCTCCACCTGGGACCCGAAGGACCGGCAGAACTACGCCGGCTCAGATGACAAGTGGGCGCTCGCCATCGGCTCGCTCGAAACAGTGCTCCAGCGCAAGGGCATTCCTTACAAGGTCATGCCCGGCGAAGCCGCCTTCTACGGCCCCAAGATCGACATCAAGCTGGTCGACGCCATCGGCCGCCTCTGGCAGCTTTCAACCGTGCAGTTCGACTTCAACCTTCCCGCACGCTTCGAACTCGAGTACGTCGGCGAGGACGGCGAGCGGCACCAGCCGCTCATGGTGCATCGTGCGCTGTTCGGTTCCGTCGAGCGCTTCTTCGGTGTCCTCATCGAGCACTACGCCGGCGCCTTCCCGCTCTGGCTCGCCCCCGTGCAGGTCGGCCTCGTCCCCATCGCCGAGCGCCACAACGCCTACGGCAACGAGCTCATGGAGAAGCTCAAGGCCGCCGGGCTGCGCGTCGAGCTCGACAGCCGCAACGAAAAGATGAATGCCAAAATCCGCGACCTCACCATGCAGAAGCTGCCCTACATCCTCGTCTTCGGCGACAAGGAGCAGGCGGCCGGCGCGGTCAGCGTGCGCGTTCGCGGCAAGGGCGACCAGGGCTGGATGCCCCTCGATCAGTTCATCGGCCACGCGAAGCAACTACTGGATAGCCGCTCGACTGAGCTGTAACGCTATGCAACCGTTGCACCAGAACATGGGAAGAGAGGGGCGCGAGTGAATCCCGCCCTTCTCTCGTTTCGTCACGGCAGCAGTCACAATCCCCAGCAACTCTGGAATGCCCTGTACAACAAGCGATTCCTTGTTGCGCGCGCGTGAATCCGTGCAGCAGCAAACAAATACTCGTCGTCACTCACGTTCCTTCCCACACCGAAGCAAACCTTCCGCGACTCCGCTCCTCTTACTAGACAGAGCAGCGAGCTATGGCAGCCGCGTTGTGCGACGCCACCGTGCTCGTTCCCCGAACCACCATGACCGGTGCCGAGCCTCGCCGTCGCGGTTTCATCCCAGCGACGCCGACACCTCGCGCCCACAACGCATCGCGGAGACCTCATGAACAGCACTGGCACAGAATCGGTCGCAGCTTACTTCAGCAGCGAATCGCAGGCAGAAAAGGCAGTTCAGGATTTGAAGGCCGCAGGGTTCAGCAATAACCAGATCGGTCTCGCGCTCGCCTCGAGCAGCGGAGCCGGCAGCATGGGCGCGGGCAGCTCCATGGCTGGCAGCTCCTCCACCGGCACGTCGACCGGCAGCCACGCGCACCAGGCCGCATCGCACGCCGGCGCCAAGGCTGAGAGCGCCTGGGATCGCTTCAAGGACTTCTTCACCGGCGGCGACGGCGGCGTTGAGCCCTATGCCGATGAGCGCGATCGCGGCTCCACCACGTCGCATGAGATCACAGCCGGACCCGGCAGCGGCACAAGCTACGAGGGCGGTTACAACCAGGACCGCTATGACACCGGCGACGTCACCGGCTCCTTCTCGGGCCTCTCCATCCCGCAGCACCGCTCGCACTACTTCACCGATCGCCTTCGCTCCGGTTCGGGCGCAGTCGTCACCGTGAACGCCTCCCCGCGCAATGCAGAGGCCGAAGCCATCCTGACCCGCGACGGCGGCGACCTCGGCACCGACGCCGGCAGCGACTACCAGTCGCAGTACGCGAACCGTGGCACCGGCACCGGTGACCTGGCCGACCAGCAGCAGATCCAGCTGCTCGGCGAAGTGCTCCGCGTCCACAAGGAACGCATCAACCGTGGCGAAGTGCGCATCCGCAAGGAGGTCATCACCGAGCAGCAGACCGTGCAGGTCCCGGTCACGCGCGAGGAGATCGTTATTGAGCGCGTCGGCGCAGACCAGAGCACGCCAGCACGGGGTGAGGTCGGCACCGCATCCGAGATCCGCGTCCCGCTGACCGAGGAGCGCGCCACACTCGACAAGCAGACCGTCGTCCGCGAGCAGGTCAACGTGGGCAAGCGAGCTGTTGAGAATGTCGAAAACCTGGAGGGCACAGTCCGCCGCGAGGAGCTGGACGTGAACGACACCACCACCGCAACGAACGACACTCCGCGCCGCCGCTAACCTCACGGCCCGGCGCGTCCCCCGGGGCTAAAACGGAATGAGGACAGGTGCCCCCGCACCTGTCCTCGCCAGCCCGCGCGGCCCGGCTCTCTCTCCCCAGTTCTGTTAGATCGCTTCGCCGCTCAGCGGCGACACCATCTCCATCGCAGCCCCGACCGTGCGCAGCGCACCGCGCAGGCGCGACAACGCGCCATCCAGCCCATCCGGCTGCAGCTTCACTACGTCCAGCGCTGCATGCAGATCGGCCAGCTGTGTTCTCACATCCAGAAACGCGGAATATGCGCGTTCCAGCTGCTCGACATGCTCATCGAGACGAATAGTGACCAGATGGTGGACGGGAGGTGTGTCCATCATTGCTCCTGATTGGTTTGGACTTTGGCATATTCTGCACCCTCCCTGCCCAAATCCGCTCTACAACTTTCCCGTTGTATCCCGTTTTCTTCCGGGTATCTTGCCCGTCACCTGCCCGTCCTGCGCCCGATCACGCGGCTCTCATCCCTCAGCTCTCATCTCCATCGTGTTCCAGCGCGGCGCATAGAGCCTCGGCCGCGCGCGCTGACTCGAGCGCGCACGTATAGTTCGCACGGCCCAGCGCATCCTCGCCCGTCGCCGCCATCAACTCATGCAGTGTGCGCAGCGCATTCGCCCGCTCACCCTTGCTCTTGCGCGCCGCCCCGCGAAGCTCGCCATCCTCCCGCAGCTTGCGGTACTCCGCCTCCAGCGTCTCGGCCAGCATGCCGGACCACGGCTGGTTCGCCTCCTCCGTCGCGTTCAGCCCGGCAAAGGCGATGTGCTCCGCCGCTCGTGTCAGCTCTGCTGCCATCCGCGCGCCAGTCCGCGCCACCTGCAACTCGGCCGTCACCAGCGCGGCCAGTCGCTCGGCAGCGGCGCGCAGCTTGGCATCCCCGGTCTCCACGCGCAGCAGCACACGTACCCGTGCCAGGTGCTCATACACACGACGCAGATGCTTGCTGTCTTTTTTGCCCAGCCGGAACTCCGCGGCATCTTCTCCTGCTTCAGCACGCTCGGGCGGCGGTGCGTGCTTCTTCGCATGCTTCGCGGGTGCATGCTTGGCAGACTTTTTCTTCGCATGCTTGGCAGCGTGCTTCGCCGCATGCTTCTTCATTGCCTTATCAGGGCGGGAGAGCGCCTTCTTTGCGTCCGGTTTCATGCGCCGTTAGAGGCACCCCTCTGTCAGGTCTGTTGCTCAGCCTGTGTTCAGGAGAGCGGACAGTTCCGAGCGATCGTGACCCGCTCGTCCTCTGCAGACGCAGTCCCCGCAAGCAGCTCGCGACCATGGATGCTGCCTGCTCGATCGCGCAGAGCGCCCCCGGTCCGTCCCGCGAAGCGCGCCTGCACCTCGCCCAGGATCGACATCGCGATCTGCTCCGGCGTCTCTGCGCCGATGTCGAGGCCTGCCGGCGCGTGCAGCATCTCCGGTAGCGCCTCCTGCCCCAGCCGCGCCATCAGGTCGAGCGTCCGCCGGCGCGACCCGAGCACCCCCAGGTAGCGCAGCGGTCGCGGCAGCAGCCACTCCAGAAAGAACGCATCCTGCGCAAAGCTGTGGCTCATCACGATCGCCGCGGTCCGCGCATCCAGCCGCACCGGCTCGAGTGCAGCAGCATCCTTCGCCACGATCACATCCGCCCCCTGCGGAAAACGCTGCGCCCTCGCCATGTCCGCCCGCTGATCCAGCACCGTCGTGCTCCAGCCCAGCGCATCGGCCATCGCCACCACGGGCTGCGCATCCGTACCCGCGCCGCACACCACCAGCTGAACCGGCGGCACCAGCACATCCAGAAACACCAGGCAGCCAGCCTCGTCGCCTTCTTGTAACTCGACCAGCGACGAATGCCCCAACCCGATCGCCCGTGCCAGCAGCCGCGTAATCTCGGGCGACGCAGCGGCATCCCGCAGCGCGAATCGCTGTCCCGCGTGCAGCTTGCCCGAAGCCCCCGGCTCCACCACCACTGCCATCGCGCTCATCTCGCGCGTGCGGTGCACCTCGTCCAGCGCCAGCAGGGGATGCGTGCCCGGCAAGGCACCAGCCTCCGGCGCAAGCCGCTCCAGCAGCAGGTCAATCCCGCCGCCGCACCCCAGCCCAAAGCCTTCGTTGTCTTCCTGTGTCGATGTGTCGAAGTTCTTCCGCAGGGCAGGGAACTGGCTCGTCCACCAGTGGGCGCGCCGGCACAGTTCGCCCTCCAGGCAGCCGCCACTCACCGCGCCAATCCGCGAGCCGTCCGGCAGTATCAGCATGCGTGCCCCGGGCGACCGATAGGACGACCCACGCGTGGCCACCACAGTCACCAGAACGCAGACGCCACCCGCGGCCGAAGCCGCTCGCCAGGCCTCCATCATGCGCGCTTGTTCCTGCATCGTTTTAGTCTAGCCTCTGCGGCGGCCCTGCTTTCGCCACTTCCCGGGGCTCGCCGCTCTCCGTATGGATGCCCCGCACTCACTGCCCGATGTTCGCTCCGTGACCGCGGTCCTGCTCGCCGCGGGCAGCAGCCGCCGCTTCGGTGGTGATAAGCAGTCCGCCCAACTCTCGGGTGAGGCGCTGCTGCTCCGCGCCACGCGCGTGCTGCTTGCAGCCGGGTTCGTGGAGCCGCTCATCGTGCTGCGCGCGGACGCAGCCCACCACCGCGCCCTGCTCGCCGGTCTGCCCGTGCGGATCGTCAGCAATCCCGATCCCGCCGCCGGCATGGCCAGCTCGCTGCACTGTGCGCTGGACTTGGCCTCCGCGGCGCCCGCCCTGCTGGTCACTGTGTGCGATCAGCCGGCCGTCACGCCCGCGCACCTGCTGCAATTGGTCGCCCGCTGGCGCGACGGCAGTAGCCTGGTCGCCAGCCGCTATGGCGACACACGCGGCGTCCCCGCGCTCTTTGCCGCCATGCACTTTCCGGAACTGCGCGCCCTCACCGGAGACCGCGGCGCCGGCCCGGTGCTCGCCCGTTATCCCGAGGCGGCCACCGTCCCGCTCAGCGGCGGCGAGTGGGACATCGATACGCCGGACGACCTCGCCCGCTGGCCCGATCTGGTGCCTAGGTGAGTTGCAATTCATCGCGCCGTAATGAAGCGATCCGTACACTCGCGATATGCGCGACGAACCACTGATCCTGTCCGTAGCCCCGGGCAGCGACTCCTCTGTTTCCATCCTGAAGGTCGACGGACCCCTCACACTGGGCGGCCTCTTCGCCTTCCAGGACCAGGTCAAGCAGCACAAGCCCGCACTGCTGATCATCGATCTGAGCAACACGCCCTACATGGATTCGGCCGGGCTCGGCGCGCTCATGAACGCGCACGTCTCCGCGGAAAAACACGGGCGCCACGTCGTGCTCGCGGGCGCCAATGACCGTGTCATGACCCTGCTCGAGATCACCAGGGTGCACCTGGTCCTGAAAAACTACGCGACCGTGGCGGACGCAGAGGCCTCGTCTCGCCAGTAACCGTCTCGCCAGTAGTCGCGTCGCCCCTTTAGACCGTCTCCGCCTCTGCCGGTGTCAACGTAAAGCGCACTTCCTTCGTGCCCAGCCGCGCATGTTTGGCCCGCAGCGTGACCGTCCCGGGCTGCTCCCCCGCACGCACCCACACCGCCACTGCGCCACCGATCAGCGGCGCCGGATTGTCGCCGATCAGCGTCGCCGGCCCCTCCAGCTCCAGCTCGATCGGATCGGTCGCAAACGGGCGGATCGCGCCGAACTCATCGTTCACGCGCAGGAGCACGCGCGTTGTGTCCGCACCATCCGCCACCAGCTCCGTGTCGTCCGGCACTGCCACAAATGCATCGTCGGTCCCGCGGCCGGAGTAGCGCCGCGTCGCCACCAGCTTGCCGCCGATGTAGCCTTCAATGCGCAGATCGCCCCAGTAATCGCGGATCTTGTCGCCGAAGTCCGGGTCGAACGGCGCGTACTTCAGGTGCGGAAACTGCTCGCGATCCGGATCGGCTTCGGCCAGCAGGTGCTCGCCGCCTCCCTTGCCCATCACGTTGTCGCTGTAGATCTTGATGTGGTCGCAGTTCGAGCAGATCAGCCCCTTGGTGAAGCCGGTCGACTCGTCGTTGCGCGCCCAGTGAAACGCCGGCTCCAGCACAATCTCTTCCGCCGGATCGCACTGCGACTTATAGAAGAACGCCGCCGGCTTGGGCTCGCGGAAGATGTCCGCCACACCGTGGTAGCAGATGCGATCGCCGGAGCCGAAGTTCGCATGCGTGTTGTAGTCGAACGCGCACCAGCCGATGCCACCCGCATACTGCGGATCGGAGGCCAGCTGATCGTGCACTCGCGCGTGACGAATCGTGTGCTCGCGCAGCCGCTCCATGCTGTCAAACGTCTTGCACGGATACGTATGGCCCACGAACTCCGTATTCAGGTAGCGCGGATGATTCGGCTTCTTCAGCGGCCAGCCGAAATCGTTCATCGTGAACACATCTTCCAGAAACTCCGACTCCTGAAAGTAGCGAATGCCGCCCGTCTGCCGCGTTGTATCCAGCTGGTGCGCCAGCGCATTCGTGCGCGTGTAAAAGTCGTGGTTGTCGCGTGACTCGTTAATGCGCACGCCCCACAGCACGATCGACGGATGGTTCCAGTCGCGGCGGATCATGCGCCCGACATTGTCCACCGCCAGGTCCTGCCACTCCTGCGGACCGATGTGCTGCCAGCCCGGGATCTCTTCCAGAACCAGCAGCCCGATCTCGTCACAGCGATCGAGAAAATGCCGTGACTGCGGGTAATGCGACGTGCGCACGATATTGCAGCGGAAGTTCGTCCGGAGAATGTCCGCATCCCGCCGCTGCACCCGCCCCGGCATCGCCTGACCGACGTAGGGGAAGGTCTGGTGCCGGTCCAGTCCGCGCAGCTTGATGACCTTTCCGTTCAGCGAGAAGCCATGATCCGTAAATGTCGCCTCGCGGAATCCGATGCGCCGCGTCATCTCGTCCACCGGCTGCCCGTTGCGCAGCAGCCGCACCCGCACCTGGTAGAGCTTCGGGTGGTTCAGGTCCCACAGCTCCACCTTTTCGAGCTGCGCAATCTGCACCACGTGCGGCGTGTCCGTCTTCGCCAGCGCGGCAGGCGCGATCGCCTGCGTCGCCTTGCCGATCACCCTGTCGCCGTCCAGCACCTCGGCCGTAACTGAGTACCGGCCCGGCTGAGCCTGCGCCGGTCGATCCAGGTAGCAGCGCACCTCGACCGTCGGCGTCGTCAGCACATTTTTCGGAGCAGCGAAGATGTTCTCGAGGAACGTCTCCGGCACGACGCGGAGAGACACCTCGCGGTAGATCCCGCCAAAGGTGAGGTAATCAATTTCATTACCAAACGGCGGAATATCCGCCCTTTCGGTCGAGTCCACCTCGACCGAAAGGACGTTTTCTGCGCCCGGATCGAGGTTTTTCAGCTCGAATGAGAACGGTGTGTAACCGCCCCGGTACTCGCCCAGCTTGGTGCCGTTCAGCCACACCGTTGAGGCGGTCATAACCCCTTCAAAGTCAACGAAGACGCGGTGATTTGCAGCCCCCTCCGGGGTCCGGAAATGGCGTCGATACGTCGAGACGAACGTGTAGTCCTTCTCTGTAAAGCTGTGCCAGGGCAGCTTCACATTTGTGTGCGGAATGACCACCTTCTCGAAGCCCGATTCGTCCATTTCCCGCGCCGTCGCGCCTGAAGCGGCCTTCGCGTTGTAAAGCCAGCCGCGATTCATCGGCAGCACACGGCGTCCCGCCGCTGCCGCGGCGCTTCCGCCTGGTTCTTCAGTCAGGGCCGCGGCATTCAGGGCCTCGGGTGTCAGCGCTGCGCCGGCCATCAAGGTACCGGTGGTCTTCAAAAAATCTCTGCGATCCATTGTTTCTCCTGCACATCCGTCAGCCCGGGACAGCCCCAGGGAAGATCCCGGGTCCGCGCGTGGTCAAACGGCCACCAGCATACAACGTCACCAGAAAAGGGTTTCTTCTGGCGATTTCCCGCACCTGGTGTCTGCACCAGGGCTCCAGAAAGTGACTATGTAACCGTTGACAAAGGCTCTCTGCGCCGATTAATGTGCCTCTCGCGTTGCTCCGGTCTGTTGAACCGGCGCCCAACGCGCGCAGCAGTGAAAGCGCTTTCACTTTTAGCGGCCCGTTAGAGCCGCTCATTTCAGAGGCCAGTCAATTGAGGGCACATCGATGCGACGCAACTTTGTAGGGAGATCCGCCCGGATCAGCAGCCTGTTCAGCCACCCGCTGAGCTACCTGCTCGTCCTTATCCTTCTCCTGCTCGGTCAGGCGACCACCGCCACCGCTCAGCAGGATCAGGGTGCCATCACCGGCACTGTCACCGATCCAACCGGCGCCAGCATTCCCAATGCCAGCGTCACCGTAGTCAACGTCGAGAACGGCTTCTCACTCACGGCCAACACCGACGCCAGCGGCAATTACACCTTCTCCCCGATCAAGATCGGTGACTACAAGGTGACCGCCACCGCGCCTGGGTTCTCCACGACCAGCCAGCCGAACGTCCGCGTCGATCTTCAGTCGCGCGCCGAAGTGAACCTGAAGCTCACCACCGGCGCCGCGACCACCACGGTCGAGGTCACCGAGGCACCACCGCTGCTGCAGACCCAGGAGGCCTCGACCGGCCAGGTGCTCAGCGCGAAGACCATCAATGACACGCCGCTCAACGGCCGCAACTGGATCTTCATCGCGCAGCTCACTGCCGGCGTCGATCCGCCGAGCGGATCACGTGGCGCAGGCAAGGGCGACTTCAACGCCAACGGCCAGCGCGCGGAGCAGAACAACTTCATCCTCGACGGTGTGGACAACAACACCAACGTCGTCGACTTCCTGAACGGCGCCAGCTACGTCGTGCGGCCTCCGCCGGACGCCCTGGCCGAGTTCAAGGTGCAGACCGGCGCCTACTCGGCCGAGTTCGGTCACTCCGCAGGCGCGGTCGTGAACGCCTCGATCAAGTCGGGCACCAATGCCATTCACGGCGACCTGTGGGAGTATCTCCGCAACGACGCCTTCGACGTGCATGAGTTCTTCGGCGGCCCCACGGTTCCGAAGTACCGCGAGAATCAGTTCGGCGCCACGCTCGGCCTGCCCGTCATCAAGGACAAGCTGTTCTTCTTCGGAGACGTCGAGGCCAACCGCATCATCTTCGGCGAGACGCAGTCCGGTCTAACGGTGCCGACCGCGCTCGAGCGCCAGGGCAACTTCACCGAGCTGCTGACCCGCACCAACAACCAGAGCGGCAACGCGATTCAGCTCTATCAGCCGAGCACCACCAACCCCGGCGTCACGCCCCTGAACTGCAATGGTCAGGTCAACGTCATCTGCCCCGACCAGATCGACAAGGTGGCACAGAACCTGCTGAACCTCTTCCCCCTGCCCAACGTGGGGGCCCCGGGCAAGACCTTCGCGAACTACACCACGCAGACCAACACGCGCGACAACACCTGGCAATGGGACGCGCGCGCCGACTACAACCTGAGCCAGAAGGATCAGATCTTCGGTCGCTTCAGCTACTCGCATGAGCCGTCGCTGCACCCGGCCCCCCTCGGTCCCATCCTCGATGGCGGCAATTTCTCCGATACCGGCAACATCTTCAGCCTGGGTGAGAACTTCGCCGGCAGCTATACCCACGTCTTCACGCCGACGCTGACCAATGAGTTCCGCTTCGGTTACAACTACGGGCACTTCGGCTTCTTCCACGAGAACTCGAACAACCCCGGCCTCGCCACCTCACTGGGTCTGGGCGGTATCCCGACGAACAAGAACAACGACGGTCTGCCGTACATCAACGTCAGCGGCATCGCGCACTTCGGTTCACCGCAGTTCTACGCGTCGAACGAGTACGAGAACGTCTACCAGATCCTGGACAACGTCACGAAGCAGGCAGGCAATCAGTCGCTGCGTGCCGGCGTGAACTTCCAGCGCGTCCGGTTCTCCACCTCGCAGCCCACACAGCCGCGCGGTACCTACAACTACACCGGCGTGTACACCTCAAAACCGGGCACCAGCAACACCGGCATCGGCGTGGCGGACTTCCTGCTGAACCTGCAGAACAGCTCGGCCATCTCGAACGTCTTCAACACGGACGATGTCCGCTGGGATCGCGCAGCGTACCTCGAGGACGACTGGAAGGCGAGCCAGAAGCTGACCATCAACCTCGGCTTGCGCTACGAATACTTCCAGCCCTATTACGAGCGCCATGACAACCAGGCCTCTTTCGTGCCCACCGACTCCAGAACGCCAGGGGGCGGAACCGCGACCTACTACCTGCCCAACAGCCAGCGCAATACGCCGCTCGCCCCTGCTTTCTCGAACCTGCTGGCGAAGGACAACATCGCCCTCAAGTACACGAGCAACAGGTCGTTGGTCGAGTCGCAGAAGAACAACTTCGCACCCCGCGTCGGCATTGCCTACACGCTGGATGAGAAGACGGTAATGCGTGCCGGCTTCGGTATCTTCTTCGGTGGCCTGGAGAGCACCGGCTACTTCCCGAACCTGGGTGAGAACTACCCGTTCGAGTTCGACTCGGGCTTCAACTCGGCCACCGGATGCAATACGGGTAGCTGCCCCACCAACGGCTTCACGCTCGAGACTGGCTTCTCGAACGCGATTGCTGCCGGTCTGCAGAACGCGATCAATACACCCAACCTGCGCGGCAGCGATCTGAAGGCCAAGACGCCGTACAGCGAGCAGTTCAACCTCTCGGTGGAGCGCGGTATCTCCTCGAACATGGTCGCGACTGTCTCGTATGTGGGCTCGGTCAGCCGTCACCTGCAGGTCTTCCCCAACCCCAACGGGCCGCTTGCCCTGGCACCGAACTCGTTCGGCAATCCAACGCCGAACCCGCTGGCGCCGTTCCCGGACTTCGGTGTGACGTATACGTCCTACACCGGGTCCAGCAACTACAACTCGCTGCAGGCCAAGTTACAGCGCCGCTACGCAAATGGCCTGAACTTCCTGGCCAGCTACACCTACTCGCATGCGCTCGATGACGCGCCCACGCCGCTCGGCAGCACGGGCGACGGTGGATACCGCGGCACCAACATCGTCCCGGAGAACCTGGACTACGCCAGCTCTCCGTTCGATGTACGCCAGCGCTTTACCTTCAACGGCAACTACGAGCTGCCCATCGGTCATGGCCGCAAGTACGCCAACTCCAACGGATTCGCCGACTACCTGATCGGCGGATGGTCCACCAGTCTCACCTTCGCCGCACAGACCGGTGAGCCGTTCACCGTCTACTCGAGCAACATTTCCAACCCGAGTGGCGCGAGTGCGCGTGCGATCCGTGTCTCGGATCCGTTCAAGGGCGGCGGTCAACCCGACCCCAGCTACACCGCTCCGGTCATCAATGCGGACGGAACCACCAGTCCAAACCCGAACGTGTTCTCCTGCCCCACCAAGGTGCGGACGGTTGCGAACTGGTATAACCCCTGCGCCTTCCGCAACCCCAAGGCAGATGACCTCGGCACGAATGGCGTCCCGACCAATGTCTCCGGCCAGGCGGCCCTGCTTTACCTGGGCAGCCCGCGCAACCAGATTCACGGGCCCGGCTACAACCGCGTGAACATGTCCTTGTTCAAGGCATTCAAGACCTGGCGCGAGCAGAACCTGCAGTTCCGCGCTGACGTCTTCAACCTCCTGAACACTCCAGCCTATGGCGAGCCCAGCACGACGAACCTCGGCTCGAACGGTGGCCAGATCACCGGCTCACGCTTCTTCCAGAGCTACACACCAGACTCGCGGTTCTTCCAGTTCGCTCTGAAGTACGTGTTCTAACCACTACAATCCCTCCCATGCGGACCAGCACACCGGCCGCGCGGGAGGGATCCGCTTAGACGTATGACCAAGAAGCACTCTCCCTGCCAATGCCGGCCGATCTATCGCCGGCATTGTTTTTTTGTGCCTGTGATGGCGACGTGTCTGTGGCTGGCCCTTGTTCCCGCGTCTCTGCGCGCCCAGCAGCACAGCCCGGCCGCCGGCCTATCGACCGCAGACGCCGCCCGCCTGAATCACGCGCTTGCCGACTACGATCAGGGCCATAGCGCAGACGCAGAGCCGGTTCTGAACCAGCTCCACACCCGCTATCCGCGCAACTACGCCATCGCCGAGACGCTTGGCCTGATTCACGCCGAGGCCGGCGATTTCAAAGCAGCCTTGCCGCTGCTCGCGCAGGCAGCGCATCTTGAGCCGCGCACGGCGCTCGCCCGCGCCAACCTGGGCACTGCTTATCTCAAGCTGGGCGATGCCGCGCACGCGATCCCGGAGCTTGAAGCGGCCCACCATCTGGACGCCAAAGATCAGCAGACACTTGTGAACTTGGCGACCGCGCGGCTCGAGACGCATCACCCTGCCGATGCCGCCGAGGCCTTTGCCGCCGCGGCTGCTCTCGGTCCGCTCGACGCTGGCACGCTTCACGACCAGGCGCTTGCACTGCTGCTTGCAAATCGTGCTGCGGACGCCGAGCGCGTGCTGCAAGCCGTGCCGCCGGCCGAGCGCAACGATGCGATCGAAGAGGTCTCTGGCGAAGTGGACGAGCGGTTGGGCCACTACAAGGAGGCCGAGCAGCACTTCTCGCAGGCCGCGCACCTGAACCCCAGTGAGCCAAACCTCTACGCGTGGGTGGTGGAGCTGCTGCGTCATTTTTCGTGGCAGCCGGCTGCCAAGCTCGCCGAGTACGGCGCGAACAGATATCCGGAGAGCCAGCGATTGAAAGCAGCGCATGGCATCGCGTTCTACGCGGACAACCGCTTCAAGGAGGCAGCCGCGATCTTCTCGTCGCTGCTCGCGGCGGACCCGGACAACGCCACGTACGCCAGCCTGCTCGGCCGCAGCTGCGCCGGCATTCAGGACACAGGCACCACCGGCTGCGAGGGCCTGGACCACTTCGCCGCGGCGCATCCGCACAACGCCGAGGCCGCCGACTATGCTGCCGCCTCGCTGCTTCATCGTCCGGCCGGCGAGCGCGATGACGCACGTGCACGCACGCTGTTGCAGCAGGCGCTCGCTGCCGATCCGCGGCTTGCGGATGCGTGGTATCAGCTTGGCGTGCTCGAGCAGGAAGAGACGCACTGGCAGGACAGCACAGCACCGCTCGAGAAGGCGATCGCGATCAAGCCTGCGCTGGCTGAGGCGCACTACCGGCTGGCCCGAGCCTACTCACACCTCGGCCGTCGCGACGAAGCCATGCAGCAGATCGAGTTGCAACAGCGATATGCAAAAGAGGAGAAGGAGAGCCTCGACGCGCGTCTCAAGGAAGTGACGACCTTTCTTACTCCCGCGCCCTGAGGCAGTCGGGCGCGGCCCAGAGTGTCGTGGGACAACGTTTATGGCGCACGCGCTTCCTCTTCTCCGCACTCTGTTCGGCACCGCACCCGGTGAGGGCGCACGCACGCGCCTGATCGCACGCTGGCTGTTTCTGCGCGCGCTCGGACTGATTTATCTCTCGGCCTTCTACTCGCTGTTTTTCCAGATTCGCGGCTTGATCGGACCGCACGGCCTATTGCCCGCCGGCGACTATCTCGATCGGGTGCGCAGTCTGGGTGCGCTCCGCCTCTGGTATGCGCCGACGGTGCTGTGGCTCTCGAGCAGCAACGCCGCACTGATCGCGCTTTCTGTCGTCGGCATGGTGGCGTCGCTGCTTCTCATCGTGAACCTGTGGCCGAGGCTCATGCTGCTGACCTGCTTTGTCGGATTTCTCTCGTTCGTCGTGGCCGCGCAGGATTTCTCGAACTACCAGTCGGATGGCATGCTGCTTGAGGCGGGCTTCATCAGCCTCTTTCTCGCGCCGCGCGGCCTGCGGCCCGGGCTGGGCGCGGACTCACCACCACCGTGGGCGCCCGTGCTGCTACTGCTGTGGGAGTGGTTCCGGATCTACTTCCAATCGGGCGCGGTGAAGCTGCTCTCGGGCGACCCCACGTGGCGCGACCTGACCGCGATGGATGAGTACTACCAGAACGGCCCGCTGCCGACATGGATCGGCTGGTATGCGCAGCACGCGCCGGAGTGGGTGCACCGCTTCAGCGCGGGAGCGACGCTGGTGCTTGAGCTGGCGCTGGTGTTTCTCGCCTTGCTGCCGCGACCGTGGCGCATCGCCTGCTTTGTGATCGCGACGGTGTGGCAGGCGGGCGTCATTGTCACAGCGAACTACACATTCCTCAACTACCTGGTGCTGGTGCTCGGCATCCTGCTGCTCGACGACCGTCTGCTGCGCCGCTTCGTGCCTGCGCGCCTCACGAGCGGTCTTCCAGCCGATGCGGTGACACCCGCGCCTATCCAAGCGGACCCGACCGCACCAGCATGGCGTCGTCACCTGGTTGCCGCGCGCACTGCCATCAACGCTGTCGTCTTCGCGTGGCTCACCTATAGCACGTGCTTTCTGCTGTTGCATATGTTCAGCCGCGCGCTGCCGCTGCCGTCGGCTCCCGTGGTGGCGCTTGAACCGTTCCGCATCGCGAACGAGTACGGACTGTTCGCGACCATGACGCCGCATCGTTATGAGGTCGAGTTCCAGGGCTCGAACGACGGCGTCACCTGGACGCCATATCCCTTCCGCTACAAGCCGCAGAGCCTCACCACGGCGCCCGGGATCTACGCCCCGTACCAGCCGCGATTTGACTGGAACCTGTGGTTCGCGTCGCTCGGCTCGTGGCCGGAGTACCCGTTCGTGCCCCGCGCCGAGGAGGCCCTGCTCACCAACGACCGCGACGTGCCCGGGCTGTTCGCGGCCAATCCCTTTCCGGCTGCGCCGCCGCGCTACGTTCGCGCCGTGCTGTGGCAGTACTGGTTCACCAGCATCCAAGAGAAGCATGCCACTGGAGCCTGGTGGCGCCGGCAACTCATCGGCACCTATGCACCCACCATCGCGCGCACGCCGGACGGCAAGTTCCAGATCGTGCAGGATGCGTCGCTGGCCGGGCCCGCCTAGGCGTCTTCACAGCTCGCACGTGTCAGTCGCGGCGGCGTATGCTGCCCGCGAGGAGAACTCTTATGCTGCGTCGTGACTTTCTCCGCCGCACTGCTTCCGGGCTCGCGGCCACCTGGGTCGCCGGCAAGACCGCTCGGCGCTCCGCACTCGCCGCCACACTCGACCAGATCCCGTCCGCGGGAGGCAAGTACCGCGCCAGTGACGAGGTGGTGCTCGGCCGCACCGGCATCCGCACCAGCCGCCTCGCCATGGGCACCGGCACCATTGGCGGTGGTGGTGCGTCCAACCAGACCCGCATCGGCACCGATCCGTTCGTGCGGCTGCTGCTCGACGGCTATCACGACAACGGACTGCGCTTCTTCGACACCGCGGACTCCTACGGCAGCCATCCGTATGTCGCTGCCGCGGTCAAGCAGCTCCCACGCGACAAGGTTGTCGTGATGACCAAGACCGACACGCGCGACCCCGCGGGCGTGCGGCAGGATCTGGATCGTTTCCGGCGCGAGCTGGGCATAGACACCATCGACATCGTGCTGATCCATTGCACGACCGAGCCGGACTGGACCACCCGGTACCGCGGCGTCATGGACGTGTTGTCAGAGGCGAAGCAGAAGGGCACGATCCGTGCTCATGGCGTCTCCTGCCACAGCATCGCGGCATTGCGCGATGCGGCCCGCCATGCGGACTGGGTCGATATCGACCTGGTGCGGCTGAACCCGGTTGGCGCGCACATGGACGCGGACGCCCAGACGGTGATCGAGACAGTGCGCCAGATGAAGCAGCAAGGCACCGGCGTGGTCGGGATGAAGATCCTGGGCCAGGGTGCGCTGCGCGAGCGGCCGTCCGAAGGGCTCCGCTTCGCGCTGAACAGTGGCGTGCTCGACGCCTTCACCATCGGCGCCGAATCGCGGCAGGAGCAGAACGACCTGACCCACCGCATCGCCGCCGCCTAGGCGTACGCGTTTTGTCGCGGCGCGCCGCGAGGGAAAGCTAGCGCGCCGCGATCTGAACCGAGACTGGCGGCAGGGCTATGGGTGCGGTCGCCTGTGCGACCTTCTGCACCGCGATGATCGACAGCGGAATGCTGAGATACAGGGCCAGGATCCCAAACGCCACCTTCGCTCCGATTGCTGTCGTCATCGCATATCCTCTGCAGCCAGTTGCCGCGAGACCGATACTCCCATCCCATGCCGGGGCGCCTCCCTCCCACCTTTAGCGCATGGGGAATGACCTGCGTACCGAATTCCGAATCTGTTTCCCAAAGCTGTAAAGGCGGCTTAGACCTACCTCGGGACACACCTAAGCCTTGCGAATGCATCCATTTCCAGCGCTGTAACCTCCCATTCACAATAGCCATGGCCAAGAAAAGCAAAGGTGGTCCTGCCTCCCTGGCAGCGCTCCACACACTCAAACCGCTCCTTCCCGATCCATCCAACCCAAAATCCAAACAAGAGCTGCTCCAGGTGGTGATCGAGACGCCCAAGGGCTGCCGCAACAAGTACGCCTACGACCACGAGCAGGGTGTCTTCGCACTGCGCAAGGTGCTGCCGGAGGGCATGGTCTTCCCTCATGACTTCGGCTTTGTGCCGCGCACACTGGCCGACGATGGCGACCCGATCGACGTCCTCGTGCTGATGGATGTGCCTGCCTTCGCCGGCTGTGCGATCCCGGCGCGGCTGATCGGCGTCATGGAAGGCGAGCAGGTGGAAGGCAAAAAGCGCACCCGCAACGACCGGCTGATCGCGGTGGCGCTGGCCACGCATGCCTTCGCGAACATAGCCAAGCTCGACGACCTGCCGGAGCCCTTCCGCAAAGAGCTCGAAGCATTCTTCGTGAATTACCACGGGCTCGAAGGCAAGGAGTTCCGCCTGCTTGGCTACAAGGGAGCGAAGACCGCGATGGACTCGGTCAAGAGGGCGCAGAAGGCAGCAAGGTAGGCGGATGAGCGCAGGCGAGCTCGTTCTCCGGTTCGTGATCGGGGCGCCGTGGTCAACTGCTTCGGCGATGCTGGGTCTTGCGTCCCAAGGAGCTTCGCCGGGCTGTTCGCTGCTGCGCCTTCGGTGGCCACTGGCCAGTCGCCCGGCTCTCCAGTCCAGTTATGACATTGCCAACAGGCAAACCTCGCACGAGTAACTACCTTGGCGACATTCCCCAGCAAACGGGGCTATATTAAGTTGGCCCGGGCATCCGAGCTGCTCCGTCCACCAGCATTGGAGCAGCGGCACCTGTCCCAGCGGCATGATGGGAGCTCTTCATGAGCAAGTCATTGACCATCCCTGCGTTTGTTCTCGCGTTCGCCGCCTGCACCCTCAGCGCACCCGCCCAGCAAACCGCTGCGCCTGCCACTCCGCCCACGCCCGCCGATACGGCGACCGTGAGCGCGGCACACGGCGTGCGCATTGTGCGACTGAGCGAGGTGAACGGCGCGGTCCAGCTCGACCGCGGCACGCATGAGTTCGAGACCGCCTTTAACAACCTGCCTATCGTCGAGGGCGCGCGCCTGCGCACCGGTGACGGCACGGCCGAGGTTGAGTTTGAGGACGGCAGCTCACTGCGTCTCACGCCCAACTCGCAGGTCGAATTTCCCGTGCTCTCGGCAGAGCGCAATGGCAATCGTCAGACCACGATCCACGTCACCGCGGGGCAGGTCTACGCCAGCATGGTGAAGCCGCAACGGGGCGTCCCGAATGTGGATGCGCCACTGAACCTCGCCTTCGGCGAGCGCGGCATCACCCTCACCCCGGGTGCGCACGTCCTCTTCTCGATGAGCCCAGGCGCGCCACGGCTCGACGTGCTTGACGGCTCCGTGCAGGTCACCGGGGACGGCGGCACGCAGATGGTCGCGAAGAAAAAGGGACTGGTCTTCGACTCGGCGGCGCCCACGTTGGTCAGCAAGCGCGAGCCGGGCCCGTTCGATGACTGGGACAAGCGCTCCGTCCAGTACCACAGCCAGTTCGCCAGCATGAACCAGATGCGCGGTAGCGGCTATCAGTACGGCGTCGCGGACCTGAACTACTATGGCAGCTTCCTCAGCGGCGGCAGTTGCTCCGGCATGTGGCGTCCCTACTTCGCCAGCGCCAACTGGAGCCCGTACAGCAACGGCGTCTGGGCTTACTACCCGTCCGCCGGCTACTCCTATGTGTCGCAGTACCCCTGGGCGTGGGCACCGTACCACTCGGGTTCATGGGGCTACTGCCCCGGCGTGGGCTATGGCTGGACGCCCGGCAACAATTGGAACGGCGTGAACAACGTAGCCGCCCTCAACACTCCCGGCCGCAACGCGCCGGTCGGACCGAATCAACTGCGGCCGCCCCACCCTCCGACGCCCGGTCCCGGAAGTGGGCTGGTTCCGGTCAACTATGATCCACGGAGCGCGTCCGGCATCGTCCCCAAGTCAGGCAGCTTCACCTTCCGTGGCAACTCGGCCGGTCTGGGTGTGCCGCGCGGCGTGTTCGGCAAGCTGGATGGCGTGTCGAATCATGCAGTGCAGCACGGAAACGTGGAGCGCCCGATCTACCTGGCTCCGCCCTCATCACCTGCGGCTGCCAGCATGATGTCCCACAGCCATGCGCTTGCGGCCACCCACATCACCACGGCTGCCCCTGCCGCCCAGATGGGCAATGCTCAAATGACCCCGTCCGGTATGGGTGCTTCCGGTATGGGCACGCCCGGGGCCGGCAACCGTGGCTCGATGGGAGCAGGCACCTACAGCAGCCCGCATACCGGACCGGTGGGCGTCTCGGGCGGCCCCAGCATGGGCGGCGGAGCGGGTGCCGGAGCCACCCACGCGGGCGGCGGCGGTGCCTCGCATCACTAGACTGCTTCAAAACGAACAAAAGGGTGGCCGGGAGATCCCCCTGCCACCCTTCTTAGTTCTCAGGCGAACCTGTCGACGGCCACCGCGCTCTCCGGCAGAACGAAATATCGACCACCGCTAAGGAAAACTGCGGGTTTCTGCATATCCCCTGCATCTTCCTAGCTGTTCACGATCGTCCTTACCGGTACTTTGCTTTCAGGTCACTCCAATTTCAAGGGGGGAAGCCGCTAACCCCGGGGCTTCCCAATTTTTTTTTGCCTTGGACTTGGTGCCGGGGATCGCTCCTCGTCAGACGACTGGCCGATTCTCCCTGCCGGAACTCCTCCCGGCTGCTGCCTTAGGCCACCGTGTGATGGTCCGCCCAGGCCTCACGAAGCTTCTCCGCGGCCTTGTCAACAGGCACCACTGACTTCGACTGCGTCGCCGCCCGGTAGTAGACCAACCCGGCCATCGCGCACGACACCAATCCCCAGATCAAGCTCTTGCTCATGCTCACCTCACACGGCGTGGTCGCCGGTCTTGTGTAGGATGCCGGCCCCTCGCTGATCGTATTTGTCGCCATCACGGCGACGACTCGTGCTCGGCAAATGTGCCGGACGTTCCATTCAGGGCTTCCGTCTCCCATAGGCCCGGCTCCGGTTTCTAAGTGGCTTCGCGCACAACTCAATAGGGGGAGCTTGCCGTCCATTGAAGAAACACCGAAAGGGAACGCGGTGGCATGCGGATGCTGATGTACCTCCCGCGAAGGAATGTATGTTCAAGAACAGATCGGTAATGACGCTCTCGATCGCAATACTCTCGCTCGTTCTGACCGCCGGAAGTGCCGCGCGCGCGCAGACCACAGGCGAGCAGAGCACGACCCAGACAACAACCACGACCACCGCGCAAGGCACTGCGGGTGCGACGCCCACCAAGGACGAGCTCAAGGCACAGAAGAAGCAGCTCAAGGAAGAGCAGCGCCGGCAGAAGCTGGAGCAGCACGCCCAGAAGCAGCGGGACCAGGCCACCAAGCAGCAAGAGAAGGCAGCCAAGAGCAGGACCAAAGCGGAGTCGCAGCAGAACAAGGCAACCGTGAATGACGACAAGGCCGCGCAGGAAGAGCGCAAGGCGACACAACCGCAGCGTTAGCTCTTAGACAGGTGGTTTCGAAACCTGATCTGGTTACAGTGACGGCGACAGATCACTTGCCGATGCAGAAGCTCGAGAAGATGCGGTTCAGGATGTCGTCGGCGGTGGTAGCGCCGGTGAGCTGATCGAGCTGCTCGAGTGCGGCGTAGAGGTCGAGCAGCAGCATCTCGTGGGGGATCGACTGCGCGATGGCGCCGCGAGCGCGGGCGATGCCGTCGAGCGTTCCCGAGAGCGCCTCGTAGTGCCGCAGGCTGGTCAGCATCGCACCGCTTCCGGCCGCGGCACCGCCGCGTGCACGCGCGAGCAACTGCGCTCGTAACTCCTTGACGCCTTCGCCAGTGCGCGCCGACACTGCCACAATCTCGTTCGCCGCATCTGCGGGCTTAACACCGGTAAGCACGGCGGCGATGAGTTCAGGCCGCAGGTCGATCTTGTTCAGCACGAGAATCGGTCTGCGGTCGGCGAGCGACTCGAGCAGTGCAGCATCCGGCGCGTCGAGCGCGAGCCCGTTAGCCATACGCGATGCGTCGATCACCAGCAGTACAACGTCGGCCTCGGCAATGGCGCCGCGTGTGCGCGCAACTCCGTGCTGTTCGGCTTCATCAGTGGTTTCGCGCAGCCCGGCAGTGTCGACCAGCTCCACGGGAATGCCGTCGAGCGCGATGCGCTCGCTGACGAGATCGCGCGTGGTGCCAGGCGTCGCGGTCACGATGGCGCGCTCGCGCTCGACGAGACGGTTGAAGAGCGACGACTTGCCCGCGTTCGGCTGACCGACGATTGCCATCGTGAGCCCGCTGTGGACGAGGCGGCCCTCACGATAGCTTGCGGCAAGCGGGCGCAGCATCGCCTCCACTGTGTCGAGCCGGCGCGTCAACTCCGCATCCGGCGTGACGTCGATATCGTCTTCTGCGAAGTCGATGCCGGCCTCGAGCAGCGCGATCAGCTCGAGGAGCTGCTCCTTCGCGGGCGCAACACTGCGGCTGAGTGAGCCCTCAAGCTGCGCCGCGGCAACGCGCGCCTGGTAGAGCGTCTCAGCCGCGATCAGGTCGCGCACGGCCTCAGCCTGCGTCAGATCGAGCCTGCCATTCAGAAACGCACGCTGCGTGAACTCACCCGGCCGGGCCAGCCGCGCTCCGGCTTCGAGCGCACGCCGCACCAGCAGGTCGAGGATGACCGGCGAGCCATGCGCCGCGATCTCGAGCACATCTTCGCCGGTGTAGGAGCGCGGAGCTGCGAAGAAGGTGACGACGGCTTCGTCGAGACGCACGCCCTGGTCCACAATGACGCAGAAGCGGGCGCGACCGGGTTCAAGCGGGGCGCGAATTTGTAACTGTGGCAAGAGCAGATCGCTAGCAGCTGGTCCGGAGAGCCGCACTATACCGATGCCGCCGCGTCCGGGTGGCGTGGCAATCGCGACGATGGTGTCGTCCGCAATGCGGGAGGTGGGTGCAGGCTGCGAGATGCCGCTGTCGTCCCGCGTGGCGTCACTCATGATGGGTCAAATGTGGGGGGAACAGGCGACACCGATCAGCGACGTGGACCGCGCCGATCGCCAAAGCCACCACGGCCGCCGCGGCTTCCACCACGATCTCCACCGCGACCCCGTGGACCGCCACTGCCACCGCGACCACCACTGCCTCCGCGCGAGAAGCCCGCAGGCGCGACCGGCGGCGGCACATGCTGATCGCCCTTGCGATAGACGACGACAAAGCGGCGGAGTCCTTCGCCGCTGCTCTCGGTCTCGAGATCTTCGAACTGGCGGAAGGCGAGGTGCAGCATGCGCCGTTCGCGCGAACTCATCGGGGGAAAGCTGTAGGGCGCGCCACTGCGGCGCACGCGCTCCGCGGCTGCATCGGCGGCCATCCGCATCTCGCGCGCGCGGATCGCCTTGAAATTGCCGCTGTCGAAGGAGATGCGATCGTGCTCTTCGGGCTCGAGCCGTACCATCTTGGCGGCGATGTGCTCGAGCGCACGCAGCAACTCACCATTGCGCTGTGTGAGCAGGGGAGCGTCGACTCCGGCAATCTCGACGTAGATCTCGCGCGCTTCGAGTCCATCGGGATCGGCGGCGCCTTCGCCGGCCGTGATGCGGTACTTCAGGCGCAGCCCGGTCGTGGTCAGCAGCTTGAGAAAGTCGGAGATGGTGGTCGCCGCAGCGCGATAGTCTTCGATCGGCATAGCTCCCTATCCTATACGGGGCCTGCGGGACCGGCTAGCGGCGCGCCGGTGCCCCACGGGGCAGACGCTTGGCCGCGCGCTTGGCGGCGATGGCCCGCATCTCGCGACCCATGCTGGTGCGGTTCATCACGAGCTGGATAGCGGTCGTGATGATGTTGCCCGCGGCCCAGTAGAGCGCCACGCCCGAGGCGAAGTTCCACATCATGAACCCGAACATCGCCGGCATCATGAAGGCCATCATCTTCTGCTGCGCCGGATCCACACCGGGCGACGGCGACAGGTAAGACGTGGTGAACATGGTGAGGATGACGAACACCGGCAGGATGTGCAGCGGGTCCGGCGCCGCCAGATCGTGCAACCACGCCCAGTGCGCCTGGCGCAGTTCAATCACGTTCATCAGCATGCGGTAGAAGCCGAACAGCAGCGGGTACTGGATCAGCATGGGCAGGCAGCCGCCGAACATGTTGACGCCCTCGCGCTGTTGCACCGCCATGATCTCCTTGTTCATCTCCTGCCGGCGGGGATCGGTGGCGCCGTACTTCTTGTACTTCTCCTTGATCTGCTGCATCTCCGGCTGAATCTTCTGCATTTTCAGCGCGGACTTCATCATGGTGATGCGCGTCGGCAGCATCGCGAGGTTGAGGATCACGGTCAGGAGCAGGATCGCCCAGCCCCAGTTGGAGACGATGTGGTCGTAGGTGAAGCGGAGCATCGCGAACAACGGCTTCGCAATCCACGCCACCCAACCGAAGTTGAGGATCGGCTCGATGTTCGGTCCGGTCGGCGTGCCGCTCGCAGACGTGGCCTTCACGCTGCTCAGCACATCGATGACCTTGGGGCCGGCGAAGATGCGCAGCGCGGTCGGCGTGCTCAGCGAGCCCACAGCCACGCCCAGAACCTGGACCGGCTCTGTCTCGCCAGTCGGCTTCTTCGGGTCGCGCGGCACACTCCAGCCCTGGTTCAGCGATACGGCCGTGGCCTGCTCCGGTTGATCGGGCAGCAGGATCGCGCCGAAGTACTGATCGCTGATGCCTGCATAGTCGAATGGACCGTTCAGAGTGGCTCCGCCGCTGACCTTCTTGGCGGCCTCGCCAGAGAACTTGCCGTTTTGCGAGCGGGCAAACTGCGTATTGGCGAAGGTCGGCAGCGTGGTCTGGTCACCCAGGCCGCCGGGCCATGCAAGCAGCGTGGGGACGGCCGCGCCGTTTACCGTCACCGAGGCGGTGGCGTGCACTACATAGCTCGCGTCGAAGCGGAAGCTCTTCTTCACCACCAGGCCATTACTGGCGTAGTCGAACGTCAGCTCACCCGGGGCCGTAATGGCACCGTGAGCCGAGGGGACGTAGAGTGCCGTTGCGAGCCGCTGCCGCAGGTTGGGATCGTAGCTGTAGAGCGAGAGAGGGTAGCCGAACTTGGCGGCGGTCGCGGGGTTCACCAGGTCGAGCGGATGGCCCTGGTCGTCGGAATACTTCTTCAGCACCCAGTGCTTCACCTCTGCGCCACGACTGGTGAAGACGATGCGATAGTTCTCGTTCTCGACCGTGCTTGTCTGCTCGCCGGTGCCGACCACAGCGGGGCTTGCGGAGGCAGCGCTCCCTGACGTGTCAGCAGAGAGCGGGGGGG